>CALAIJ010000177.1 GCA_937923365.1 uncultured Sulfitobacter sp. | reverse complement strand
GACACGCTCGAAGGGGGCGCGGGCGCCGATACGTATGTGCTGCAAGACGCCACGGAAGAGACAACGATCCGTGACGCGGGTGTCGCAGGTCAAATCGACCGCGTTGAACTGCGCGACGTCATCCCCGGGCAAGCAATGCTGTTCCAGGTCGGAGACGCGCTCGAAATCCGTCTTTTGCAAGGTGGGCTGGTAACCGTTGCGGATCACTTCAGCGGTGCTGACACGGACGGCATCGAACGGCTGGTCTTTGCGGATGGCACGGAATGGGACGCGTCCCAGATTGCGGCAAAAGTGGCTGCGGGCTATGCCACCAGCAACGGCTTTGTACAGGGTAGCGCGCAAGGTGATGCCTTCACCCACACCACAGGCGACGGTTTCTATACCATCCGTGACGGCGTTTCAGGCGGTGGCGACGGCGAAGTTGGCGGGCCCGAGGAGCCGGAAGTCAACATCCCCGATTACACCACAGACCGTCTTGAGCTGCCGTTCTATTCCGACTTCGATACGGTCTTCCAGCAAGAGGGCACAGACCTTCTGATCCACTTCGCCCCCTTCGAAGTGTTCGAGACGACGATCATCAAAGACTACTTCCGCGCGGACGGCACGTTTGGGGTGGCCGAGGTTGTCATCTCGGGTATCGAGACAGAAATTGTGCTGGATGGTCCCGCCGTCGTCGCGCGCGTGGCTGCCGATCTCGACAGGCTGCTACCGCCGCCGAACCCGGATTCGCCTGATCCGGCGAAGGTTTACTACCTGACCCTTGACCAGGTGCTGCCCGTCTTTGACTTCGGGCCAGAGCCGCTCGAGAACCTGTCGTTCCAGCAGTACGACCAGAACCTGAACATCGAAAGCGACTTTGGCTTTACGATCCTGCGCAATCTGGTCAAGCCGGATGGCAGCCTGTCCATCGCCACCTTCGTGATCGAAGGCGTCACCTATGACGCGCCTGCCTTCATTGCGTTGACCGGATTGCAAACGGGTAACGAAGGCCCCGGCGTGATCGACGATACCCTTGAGTTCACAGACATCACGTCCGATCAGGCCGTGTTCCAGGTCGTCAACGTCTCTGACCTGAAGATCACTTTGGACAACGGCGAAGTGATCCTTGTCGACAACCACTTTGTGGCAGACGGCGCGGATGTGCTTGAAGAAATCCGCTTTATGGATGGCGAAGTGCTGGACACGGCCGGAATCCGTGCCAAAGCAACAGACGGTGGCAAACAGACGGGCGCCGTTGTTCTGTCCGAAGGGTTCGAAACCCTCAGCCACACGCAGGGCGATGGCAGCTATACGGTCAGCCGCTATGACAATTCCGGCCAGCAAGACCGGATCACCTTCGCAGATGCCCAGCCTGACGAGGTCGCGCTTGCCCATGTCGGCAACGACCTGACTGCCACCTTGCCGAACGGCGATGTGGTCACCGTGCTCAACTTTTTCTCCGAAAATCTGGCGTACCGTCTGGCAGAGATCGCCTTTGCCGATGGCAGCGTCCTGAGCGGCAAAGCCCTGCGGGACCGCGTTGTGGCAGATATGAAGGCCACAGGTGCCGTTGTCGGTGACCACTACCAAGAGGACTTCGTGCATGCCGCGGGTGACGGGTCTTACACCCTCACGGCCTATGACAACAACGGGCGTATCGACACGCTGACCTTCACGGATGTGAATGCAGATCAGGTCAGCTTTGCCCATCAGGGCAGTGCACTGACGATCACCCAGCCTGATGGCGACGTGGTCACGATCCTGCGCCACTTCGACGAAGACCGCGCCTATGAGCTGGAACAGGTTGCCTTTGCCGATGGGGTCATTCTGTCCGGTCAAGTGCTGCGCGACCGCATCGTGTCGGATATGAAGGCAACAGGCTCGGTCGTGGGCAGCCACTTCTCCGAAACGTTCAGCCACACCAGTGGCGACGGGTCCTATGACATCACGGCCTATGACAACAATGGCCGCGTCGACACACTGGCCCTGACAGATGTTGCCGCCGATCAGGTCACCTTTGGCCGTGATGGCGATGCCTTGACCGTGACGCTGGACGGCGGTGACGTGATCACGGTTCTGCGCCATTTCCAGGAGGGTTTTGACTACCGCATGGATGCGATCTCTTTCGCGGACGGCACGGTCCTGACCGATCAGGCCCTGCGCAACCGGATCGTCGAGGACATGAAGGCCACTGGCATGGTCATCGGTGACCACTATTCCGAAGAGTTCGTGCATACAGCAGGCGACGGGTCCTACCAGATCACGGCATACGACAATAACGGCCGTGTTGACCGTCTGACATTCAGCGATGCCAACGCCGATCAGGTTGTCTTTGGCCGCAGTTGTTCGGACCTCACACTGACCCGTGACACCGGTGAAGTTGTCACCGTCATACGCCACTTCGACGAAGACCGTGACCACTTGATGGACGAGATTGCCTTTGCAGACGGCACCGTCCTGAGCGGGCAATCGCTGCGCGACCGCATTGTATCGGATATGAAAGCCACCGGTGTTGTCATCGGGGACCACCAGTCCGACAACTTCGTGCACAGCCTTGGGGACGGGTCCTACACCATCACGGCCTATGACAATAACGGGCGTATCGACACGCTGACCTTCACGGATGCCGCACCTGCGGATGTGGCCCTTGCCCACGTAGGGAATGACCTGACCGCGACGCTTGCGAACGGGGAAGTCATCACCGTTCTGCGCCACTTCGAGATTTCGAATGACTACACGATGGACCAGATCGCCTTTGGTGACGGCACGGTGCTGAGTGGCAAGCCATTGCGCGACAAGATCGTGTCCGACATGAAGGCCACAGGCGCAGTTACCGGCAGCATCTACGCCGAGGACTTTGTTCATACGCGCGGCGACGGCAGCTATTCCATCACCGATTATGACCGCTCCAACAACGATCTGGACCGCCTGACGCTGACGGATGTCACGGCAGCACAAGTCATCCTTGGCCGCAGCGGCAATGCGCTGGAACTGCGCATCGACAACGGTGAGGTGATCACCCTAGTGAACTATCTGGGAACGGATGCGGCCTGGACCCTGAACGAGATCGTCTTTGGCGACGGTACAATCTGGGGCAAGGCCGACGCGCTGGCACGGCTTGAAATCGACCTTGTCGCGGATGTGATCGGCACGAACGGGCCGGACAATCTGACGGGCAGCGATGGCCGTGACCGTTTGGTCGGGATGCAAGGTGACGATCTGCTGGCAGGCGGCGCGGACAATGATGTCTATGTGTTCGCCCGCGGCGACGGGCAGGACCGGATCACCGACACAGGTGGCGCGCAGGACCGGATCGAAATCTCGGGCTATGCCGCTGACGAGATCGACATCAGCCGCGATGGGCGCAACGGCACTGACCTGATCATCCGTTTTGAAAACCTGACAGACGAAATCCGTGTCGTGAACGGTGCTGCCAGTGGCACGTCACGCATGGAATCCATCGTTTTGACCGACAGTGACACTGTCCTGAACGTGCAAAGCCTGCTCGATCAACTGCTCGACGGCACTGTCAGTGTCAGCGGTGATCTGATTGGCGGCACGGATGCCGCCAATGTCATCGAAGCAGGCACCGGAAACGACGTGATTGACGGGCGTGGCGGCAATGACCGCGTGATCTTCCGTGATGGCGACGGCGACGACCGGATCAGCGACACAGGCTATGACACGGGCGATGTGCTGGAGCTTTCCGACCTGAACCCGGGCGACGTGCGCGGCATTTCGCGGGCAGGCGAGGCGGGCAATGATCTGGTGCTTTACCTGTCGCAAGAACGCGACCGGGTGATCCTGACAGACGCGCTGGCCGACGGGCGCGCAGGCATTGACGCCATCGAATTTGCGGACGGTACCGTTTGGGACCGCGCAGAGATGCGCGCACAGGCCGTTGCCTTCGCAACCACTGAAGATGCAGACCAGACATTGGGCTTTGCAGGTGCGGACGATTTTGCGGCCAGCGCGGGCGACGACCTGATGATAGGGCGCGCGGGCGCTGACACCTATGTGATGGCCCGTGGCGCCGGTGACGACCAGATTTCCGAGATCAACGACGGGGCCGCCATCGACAAGGTGATGTTCACCGATGCGGTCTCTACCGAAGCCTCTGCGGTGCGCCTGTTCAAAGGCAGTGACACCGTTGTCATCTCCTTTGCCTCTCACGGGGATACGCTGACGGTCGAGAATGCCTTGGCCGAAGACAACGCGGGCATTGAGGAATACCACTTCTCTGACGGGGTCATCTGGTCCAAAGCGGACTTGCTGGCGGCGACACTGAACACCGCACCTGAGGCGCGTGATGATGGCTACTACACCTCCGTTTCGGGCGAAGATTACACCATTCTGGCGGCAGACCTTCTGGCCAACGACTTTGACCCGGATGGCAACCCGATCACATTGATCGCGGTTGATGGCGGCGCGGACGGCTTTGCCGAGATCAATGCGGAGGGCAATGTTGTCTTCCGCTCGGCAGACGGGTTCACCGGCCCCACGCAACTGACCTACACGATCTCTGACGGGCAGAACGGCATTTCCACCGCCAACGTCGACATCCGCGTGCGCCCTGTGGCGGATGCCCGCGACGATGACGGGTTCACTGTAGCCGAAGACGCCAGCATCTCCATCTCTACTGAGCGGTTGTTGTCCAACGATCTGGACGGCGACCGGATGATCGTGGGTCAGGTCTTTGGCGCGCAGAACGGTGTGGTGTCCCTCAACACCTCCGGAGAGGTCATCTTTACCCCCGATGCGGACTTTAACGGCGCTGCGCAGTTTACCTATGCGGCCAACACGCCCGAAGGCGGCCGTGCCGAAGCGGTTGTGTACATTGACGTCACACCAGAGAACGACAACCCTGATGCCCGGGACAACACCGGTTTCAGCACGCTTGAGAACCAACCGTTCCTGATCGCGGCCTCTGATCTGTTAGCCAATGATACAGACATTGATGGCGACGCCCTTCGCGTCGTGTCGGTGACGGGCAATGCGGATGTTGCTGTTGAACTGACCGATGATGGCTTTATCCAGGTCACGCCGGATACCTATTTCTTTGGCAATGCGTCCTTCAGCTATACGGTCGAGGACGGGCAGGGCGGCAGCGACACCGCGCAGGTGTCCTTCTACGTAGAGCCTGTGAACAACGCGCCTGACCCGCAGGGCGACACGCTGTCGATGGTCGAAGACAACATCATCCTCGTCTCTGCCGAGGACCTGATGAGCAACGACCTTGAGTATGATGGCGACGTGCTGACCATCACCGACGTCGGCCCTGCCTATGGCGGCACCGTGCGCTTGCTGGAAAATGCGACAGTTGAATTCCGTGCCTGGGCCAATTTCAACGGGGATGCGTGGTTCGACTACACCGTTGACGACGGGCAAGGGGATACGGGCACAGCCCGCGTTGCCGTTACCGTCGATGCGGTGAATGACGCGCCTGACGCCCGTAATGACGACTGGTCCGACATTCCGGCGCTTTATGCCTTGGAAGATGAATACGTCGACATCAACATTGCTGATTTGCTGGCCAATGACAGTGATATCGAAGGCTCCGTGCTGGAATACGTGGGCTTTTCGGAAGACATCAACGGCGTGGTCACGCAACTGGACGCGGACACCCTGCGGTTCACGCCCAATGCGGACTACTGGGGCGGTGCATCCTTCTTCTATCTGATCCGTGATGAAGAAGGTCTGACCGATGCAGCGCGCGTCAATCTCTACTTTGAGAACGTGGGCGACGCCCCGCCCGTGGCCGGGGACGATGTCGTCTATGTCTATGAAGATGTTGAGACAATCATCTATGTCGCCGACCTGCTGGAGAATGACACGGACATCGATCTGGACGTGTTGGAAATCATCTCCGCCAATCCACGGCCGTTCCTGAACGGCGCGCTCCGGTTCAATGAGGATGGCGATATTGTCTACACGCCAGACCTCAATTCCGAAACCGCGACAGGGTTCACCTACACGGTGACGGACAACGCGGACGGCACAGACACCGGCTACGTCAATGTCCAGATGATCCCCGTCAACGACGATCCCGAAATTGCCAATGACATTCTTGACCCCACAGCGTTCAACACGCCTTGGGTCATCCGGATCGCTGACCTGCTGGAAAACGACAGCGACATTGACCGCGATGATATCATCGACTTCCGCATGGTCGAAAACATCAGCAGCGGCACGGTCGAAGTCTATGGCGACGAGTTTCTTGTGGTGCGCAACGCCGATGGCTTTACCGGCGCACTGACGCTTGAGTACAGCATCAACGACCTTGCAGGCGCCTTCGATACCGGCTTTGCCGCCGGTGAAGTTCTGGCCAACTACAGCCAGATACAGACGGGCAGCGAACAGCGCGATCTGATGATCGGCAACGCCCTGGACGAGACGTTCTTTGGTCTGGGTGGCAACGACGATATCTATACGCTTGGCGGCAACAGTACCGTGGATGCGGGCGCTGGCGCTGATCTGATCGTTGCAGGCGACGACATCGATATCCTTTATGGCGGCGAAGGCGATGACACCATTGATGCTGGTGGCGGCGATGATCTGATCATTGGCGGTGATGGCGCAGACGAGATCGACGGCGGCGCAGGCAATGACACGGTCGACTTCGAAGGCTCCAACATTGCGGTGCGTGCAGGTCTGGATACCCGCCTGGGTCAGGGCGGCCATGCGCAGGGCGACATCTACGTCAACGTCGAGAACCTGGCGGGCACGGCGTTCGGCGATGATCTGAGCGGCGATGATGCGGCCAACATGCTGGACGGGCGCGGCGGTGCCGACAATCTGAACGGCAATGGCGGTATGGATACGCTGCTGGGCCGCGATGGCGACGACATTCTGACAGGTGGCGCGGGCGCAGACCTGCTGGATGGTGGCGCTGGCAGCGACACGGCTGACTATGCCCTCTCTGACGCCGAGGAAGGCGTGAACATCTCGCTGACCACAGGTGTGGCCACTGGCGGCGATGCCGCTGGCGACAGCTTTGTCTCGATCGAGAATGTGACCGGCACGCAATACAACGACGTGATCGAAGGCGATGCGAACGATAACCGTCTGCAGGGCGGGCGCGGTGACGATACGTTGCGCGGTCTTGAGGGCGACGACATCCTGATCGGTGGCCGCGGTGCGGATGCCTTTGAAGGTGGCGCGGGCGTTGACGTGGCCGATTATACGCTTTCTGCCGAAGGTGTGGCCATCAACATGGCGGATGGCAGCGCCGGTGGCGGCGACGCGCAGGGCGATACCTTCGACGGGATCGAAATCGTCCAGGGTTCTTACCACGATGACACGATCACG
>CALAIJ010000176.1 GCA_937923365.1 uncultured Sulfitobacter sp. | reverse complement strand
TGGTGGCACGACGCTCTTTCGTCTCTACGAGGTAGACAGCGCACAAGCCTGGCAGGACCGTCTGGCCCGCCACCATGTCTGGAGCCGCGTCTTTCCTTACAATCCGCGCTGGCTGCGCCTTGGGCTGCCCGCACCGGACCGCTGGGGCCAGTTGGAACGGGCGCTGGCGTGACCAGTCTTTGGGTTCTGGCGGCAGCCCTCCTGCTAGACGCGGTGATGGGAGAGCCCGAATGGCTGTGGCGCAGGGTACCGCATCCTGCGGTTCTGATGGGCCGCGCGGTGGGCTGGTGCGACGCCCGGTTCAACACGGGGTCCATGAAGCGCGCCAAGGGTATCCTGGCGATTGCGGGTCTTGTCCTCACCGCGGCCCTCATCGGCTTTTGTCTAAGCCTCTTTGGATGGCCTCTGGAGATCCTTGCAGTGGCGATCCTGCTCGCACAACGGTCACTGGTTGACCACGTGCGGGCCGCGGCAGATGGCCTGCGACAGTCCTTATCCGAAGGCCGCCGCGCCGTGGCGATGATTGTCAGCCGCGACACGGACCAGATGCCCGCAGAAGGTGTTGCCCGCTCTGCCATCGAAAGTGCGGCAGAAAACCTGAGCGACGGCGTCATTGCGCCCGCCTTCTGGTTCGCCGTTGCGGGCCTGCCGGGACTGCTGGTCTACAAGGTGGTGAACACCGCGGACAGCATGATCGGCTACCGTACGCCGCGCCATGCGGCATTCGGCTGGGCGGCAGCGCGCCTTGACGATCTGTTGAACCTGATCCCCGCCCGCCTGACCGCTGTGCTGATCGCACTTCCGGGGGGCGTGATGTCGCAACTGACTGCGATCCGCGCAGATGCAGGCCAGCACCGCTCACCGAACGCGGGTTGGCCCGAAGCTGCCATGGCGCGCAGCATTGATGTGGCGCTTGCCGGTCCACGTGCTTATGATGGCGAAATGCAGCAGTTTGCATGGGTCAACGGCACGGGGGAGCGCGCCATTGGCCCTGCCGCAATTGACGCTGCCATCACGCGCCTCTGGCAGGCTTGGGGCGTGATGCTGGGCGTGACCCTGTTGATCGGCCTGCTGACATAAAGAAGGATACCCATGCGCTCCCTTTTCCTTGCTGCTGCCCTCTGTGCTGCCCCTGTCATTGCCTTCGCCAATTGCGGCGGCTCTTTTTCAGCTTTCGTGAAGGACCTCAAGGCCGAAGCGGTGGCGGAAGGCGTTGACCCTGCAACGGCGGACCGCTTCTTTGCCTCCTTGCGGCAAGACCCGCGTGTTCTGGCCGCTGACCGCAAACAAGGCGTCTTCCAGATGCCTTTTGTGCAGTTCTCCCGTCGGCTGATTTCCAATGATCGCATCGCAAAAGGCCGCGCGAACGGCCAACGCTACGACAGTGTCTTTGACCGTGTGGAGGCGACCTATGGCGTTGACCGCAACGTGCTGCTGGCCTTCTGGGCGTTCGAGACGGACTACGGCACCTTTCAGGGGGATTTCAACACAGCCAATGCGCTGGTGACGCTCTCCCATGACTGTCGCCGGCCCGAGCTTTTCCGCCCGCAGGTTTTTGCCGCGTTGGAGCTTTTCGCGAAAGGGAACTTCAATCCTGCCACCACGACGGGCGCTTGGGCGGGCGAGATCGGCATGGTGCAAATGCTGCCCCGCGATATTCTTGAAAACGGCGTGGACGGGGATGGCGACGGGAAAGTCTCCCTCAAGTCCTCTGCTGCGGATGCGCTGATGTCAGGCGGCAAGATGTTGCAATCACTGGGTTGGCGGGCGAACGAACCTTGGCTGGCCGAAGTGTCTTTGCCCGCTGACTTTGACTGGTCCCAAACGGGTCTGGGCACAACAAAACCCGTGACAGACTGGCAAGCGATGGGCGTAGAGGCGCGCAATGGCGCGTTGAACACCGGGCTTGCAGGTTCCATCATCATTCCGCAGGGGCGCAAAGGTCCCGCTTTCCTCGCCTATCCCAACTTCAACGTCTACTTTGACTGGAACCAAAGCTTTACCTACGTTCTGACGGCCGCCTATTTCGCAACCCGTCTGGGCGGCGCAAAGGTCTATGATGCGGGCACGCCCGAGGCTGGCCTTGAAGGGGCGGCGATGAAGCAATTGCAGTCAAAACTGCAAGCGCTTGGGCATGACGTGGGCAAAATTGATGGCATTCTGGGCTCTGGCACCCGCGCGGCGGTACGTGCAGAACAAGCCCGTCTTGGCCTGCCTGTGGACGGCTGGCCGACTGCCGCTTTATTGTCGAAACTCTGAAAGGATTGCCTGATGGCCCTCAAAACCTCTGCCGCTGAAATGGTCGCCGCTGCCCGCGCGCGTATCGAAGAAATCGAGACCGCAGACGGGATCGCTATGGTCGATGACCCATCGGTACAGATCGTGGACCTGCGCGACCCTCGCGAACGCGAACGGACAGGATCAATTCCGGGTGCTTTTCACTGCCCGCGCGGCATGCTGGAATTCTGGGTGGATCCAGACAGCCCCTATTTCAAAGAAGTCTTTGCCCAGGACAAGAAGTTCGTCTTTCACTGCGCATCCGGCTGGCGTTCCGCCATTTCCGTGGCCACTTTGCAAGACATGGGGTTTGAGGCAGCACATCTGAAAGAGGGCTTTGGCGGATGGGAAAAAGCGGGCGGACCTGTGGAGCGTAAAGACGCAAAGTAGGTCTTCGTTAGCCATAGTGCGCCGCGGCGGGTGTGCAAAATCTTTACCCGAAGGTTTTGTTCAAACCTACGGAACTTGTTTCTAGGTCGATCACCTCCTCGCGTCGCGAAGTGGCGCGACACGGATCGAACGAGAGGTGAAATCCTCGCGGTGTCTTAAGCCTTCGCGCGCAGCCATCAGGCAACCATCGTCGCGGCCTTCTTCAGGTCGACAGACACCAATTGGCTCACGCCCTGTTCGGCCATGGTCACACCAAACAGCCGGTCCATGCGCGCCATTGTGACAGCATGGTGCGTGATGATCAGAAAGCGTGTATCAGTCTGTCGGCACATCTCGTCCAACAAGTCACAGAACCGCGTGACGTTGGCATCGTCCAGCGGCGCGTCGACCTCATCCAGCACACAGATGGGCGCTGGATTGGCGAGGAACACGGCAAAGATCAGCGCCATCGCTGTGAGGGTCTGCTCGCCACCGGACAGCAGACTAAGCGTGCTGAGTTTCTTGCCGGGGGGCTGGCACATGATCTCCAGACCGGCCTCGAGCGGGTCATCGGATTCGACCATGACCAGATTGGCCTCACCGCCGCCAAAGAGGTGCGTGAACAGCAGCGTAAAGTTGGAATTGACCTGCTCGAAGGCGGTGAGCAGACGCTCGCGGCCCTCGCGGTTAAGGCTGGCAATGCCGGAGCGCAACGTGCGGATCGCTTCTTCGAGGTCGGCCTTTTCGGCAACCAGATTGTCGTGCTCTTCCTGCACTTCCTTGGCGTCTTCCTCGGCGCGCAGGTTAACGGCGCCCAGCGCATCGCGTTGCCGCTTGAGCCGGTTCACATCCGCCTCAAGCACATCGGCGGCAGGCATCTGGTCGGGGTTCACGTCCAATGACGTCAGCAGTTGGTTGGGCGTGACCTGCTGATCTTCGGCAATCCGCTCGGCGGCGGCGGCAACCGTTTCTTTGGCGGCCTCTGCGCGGGCTTCGGACCTTGCGCGGGCCTCACGGGCTTCTGATGCGGCACGCTCTGCTTCGCGCTCTGCATAGGTCGCTTCACGCAACGCGCCTTCGGCTGTGGAAAGCGCGTCTGCGGCCTCCGCACGGCGGCCCTCCGCATCCGAAATGGCGCTGCCCAGCTCTTCGCGCTTGGCGGCAATCTCGGCGGGGGCAGCGCTGGCTTCCTTTAGCTCGTCCTCGGACGTCTGCTTGCGCTCGACCAATTCGGCGGTGCGCTTCTCGGCGGTCTCAAGCCGGTGCTTCCAGCCGCTGATTTCGGTGGTGACCTCTTGGCTGCGCTTGACCCGCGCCTCGCCTTCGCGGCGCAGTTCATCGTGGGCGGAACGGCGCGACATCATCGTGATCCGCGCGGCCTCTACAGTCATGCGCAGGTCTTCGATCCCTGCGCGCGCCTCGGAGAGGTCCCCCAGATCGGCCAGAGACCGCTCGGCCTCCAGCACGCGACCACGGGCGGCCATCGCTTCGTCTTCGTGACGCTTCACAGCAAGCCCGAGGCTTTCCAAACGGCCTTCGGCCAGATTGCGATCCGCCTCGACACGGCTCAGCGCGCGGCCTGCGTCGGCAACCATACGGTCAGCATCACGGCGGGCGTCGCGGGCACGCTTGTCGGCCTCTGTCTGTTCGGCCATCAGCCGTGTCAGACTATCGTGGGCCGCACGCGCACCCTCGGCCCGCTGGGTCGCTTTTTCCAGCGATTGCTTGAGCACTTCAAGACGGTTGAGCTGTTGCAGACGCAAGGCTGCTGCCGACGGCGCATCCTCGGCCCATGCGCGGAAGCCGTCCCAGCGCCACAGATCGCCTTCGGTGGACACGAGCCGCTGACCGGGCTGCAATGCGGCCTGAAGGGCGGGGCCTTCATCGGGATCGACAAGGCCCACCTGCCCCATGCGCCGCTCCAACACTGAAGGGACAGAGACATGCGCCGTCAGCGGTGTGACACCTGCAGGCAGCGATTGCGGCGCAGCGTAGCCCGGCAATGCGGTCCAGCCTGAAGGTCCATCCGCCTCGACTTGCGGCGCACGCAGATCATCCGCGAGGGCGGCACCCAGCGCCTTTTCAAAGCCGTGCTCGACCTGCAAACGGTCGAGAATCTGACCACCCTCTGCGGTTTCGCGTTCGACAAGTTTGGCCAGTGCACCTGCTTCTGCGCGCAACGCATTCATTTCGCCCTCGGCCTCGGACCGCTCGGCGCGGGCATCGGCCTCGCGGGACTGCGTCTCGGCGCGGGCCTCTTCGGCTTTGATCAAAGCCTCATCGGCCTGACTGGCGGCGGCAACCGCTGCAAGCTCTGCCGCTTTCGCCGTATCAAAATCAACGCCGGCCTTCTCCAAGGCAGCCTGACTTTGCACGACAGCCTCCTGCGCTTTTTGCGCCTCTGCCTCGGACTTGGCTTGCGTGGTGCGGCTGTCTTCCAACAAACGCTCCGCAGAGCCATGCCGCGCAGCCAGTCGCGCCACGTCTTCGGTCTGCTGCGACAGATCAGATTCGCGGGCCTGCAACACAGTGGCCGCTTCCTGCGCGCCTTCGGCGGCCTTGCTAAGCGCCTCGCCATGACCCTCGCCTGCTTTTTGCAACTCGCGGGCTTCCCACTCGAGCCGCTCGATAGTCTCGCCCGCGTCCTTGTTCAGGCCGCCTTCGCGTTCGATGTCCCGCGCCAGTTGCGCGATACGCCCGGTGAGCGTTTCAATCGTAGCCTCTGCGCGGGCTTCCTGATCGGCAAGCGTATCGCGCTGGACCACAAGGCGTTGCAAGACCGCCGCAGCGATGGCTTCTTCTTCGCGCAAGGCGGGCAATGCCTCCTCTGCAGTGACACGCGCCTTGGCCGACTGCTGGACCACCGCTTGCGCCTGCGCAGCGGCGGTCACGCGTCCGCGTAATTCTTCGTCAAGCCGAGCACGGGCGTCATCGGCCTCGCGCCAACGGCGATAGAGCAGCATACCTTCTGTCCGGCGCAACTGGTCGCCAATCTCGCGGTAGCGGGACGCTTGGCGCGCCTGACGGGCAAGCTGTGCCAGTTGTGTGGCCAATTGTTCGATGACATCGTCGACACGGGCCAGATTGGTCTCGGCCCCGTTCAGCTTCAACTCCGCCTCGTG
>CALAIJ010000175.1 GCA_937923365.1 uncultured Sulfitobacter sp. | reverse complement strand
TGCGGTAGCCTTTGCGTTTGTGCGAAAATGTAAGGTGGGCTTCCAGCCCACCCCGGGCGATCAAGCCACAGCGTGGCTGATCGCACATTGCTTCCACAGATGGGACAGTGCCTCGACCAGATGCGCCAGATCTGCATCCGTATGCAGTGGCGAGGGCGTAAAGCGCAGACGCTCCGTCCCCTTTGGCACGGTGGGATAATTGATCGGCTGCACGTAGATGCCCCATTCTTCCATCAGATAATCCGCCAGCATCCGCGTCTTAACCGGGTCCTTGATCATCACCGGAATGATATGGCTTTCGTTGTGCATATGCGGGATGCCCGCGCGGTCCAGCATTTCGCGCAGACGGGCAACCTGGCGTTGCTGCTGCTCGCGCTCAACACTGCTTTGTTTGAGGTGTACGATGGACGCTCGCGCCGCTGCGGCAACAGCAGGGGGGAGGGCTGTGGTAAAGATGAACCCGCTAGCAAAGCTGCGGATAAAATCACACAGCGCCGCAGAGCCGGTGATGTAGCCGCCGACAACGCCGAAGGCCTTGCCTAATGTGCCTTCGATCAGAGTGATGCGATCTGCCAACCCCTCACGCTCTGACACGCCACCCCCGCGGGGGCCGTACATGCCCACGGCGTGGACCTCATCAAGGTAGGTCATGGCGCCATACTTTTCGGCCACTTCGACAATCTCGCGCATGGGGCTGATGTCGCCGTCCATGGAGTACACGCTTTCGAAGGCAACGATTTTCGGGACGTTGGCAGGCAGGGCTGCCAGCTTGGCCTCAAGGTCGGCCACATCGTTGTGCTTCCACAGAACCTTCTGGGCGCGCGAGTGGCGGATGCCTTCAATCATCGAAGCATGATTGCCCGCGTCACTCAGGATCACACAATTCGCCAGACGGCTGCCAAGGCAGGACAGAGCCGCCCAGTTGGACACGTAACCGGATGTGAACAACAATGCCGCTTCCTTGCCATGCAGGTCGGCCAGTTCAGCCTCCAGCAGCAGGTGATCATGGTTGGTGCCCGAAATATTGCGCGTGCCGCCCGCACCGGTGCCGGTGCGCTGGACCGCTTCGCACATGGCGTCGATGATCATCTTGTTCTGGCCCATGCCCAGATAGTCGTTGGAGCACCAGACTGTCACATCACGGGTTTCACCATCAACGTGGTTGGCCGCCTTCGGGAACTTGCCAGCCGAGCGTTCCAGCTCTGCAAAGTAGCGGTAGTTTCCCTCTTCTTTCAGAGCATCCAACTGGGTTTGGAAAAGTGCATCAAAGTTCATCCGGTAGGTCCTTTTTAGTCGTTGGCGCGTCGGGCAACATCCAGCGCCATAGTTTTGCGTCAGGCAGGGGCACCACCATCAGCCAGTGTTCAAGCGTGGCCAAGACGGCCAACGCGGTGAGAAGGGAAAAACCTGTGACCGTCGCGGTCGTCTCCGCAGTGATCAGGCGTTCTGCAAAGCACGCGGCGCCAACAGAAAGCAGCGTCACGCCTATGGGAAATGCCAGCGTAATCGGCCCTTGCCGAAAGTAGCTCTTGAGGTGCTGCAAAGGGCGCGGCACAAATTCCGTGTTGATCCGCGGAACCCCGAAAAAGAGATTCAATTTGGCGGAAATGCGGGCGAAGAACAGGATCAGATAAGTCCAAAGCCCGAATGTGTTTTCGGCCCCTTGGGCGATTACAACCACTGCCAGAAGCGTAAACAGAAGCAGCAATTCGTGATGGCTGACCGTGTGCCACGCGCGGTTGAAACGGTCGATACCGTCCAACGCTTTGGGGCACTCTCGGCGTTCTGGCCCAGTGATGACGCCGGACAGAAACGCCAGTTCGATCCAGCCCCAGATCAGCAGAACGCTGACAAAAGACACATAGACATTCATCATCGTCAGCGCCGTGGACGAGATCATCAACCCCGCGAAACCCAATGCGAACAGCGGCACGCTCATGAACACGTTGCGCCCGTGCGCCACAGCTTTGCCACCGTCCGCGCGGCGCACGGCGACCAGTATCGCGCCGGTGAAAAACCACCAGGCGAATACTGCGATCAAAGCTGCGATCCAGGGTGAAGTCACTGTCTTTCCTTAGTAGGCCGGTTGCATGACAGGGCTGTCAGGCACGGTGTGTTTATGTGCGGGAATCGTCAGGATGGAAACAAAGGCGAAACCTGCCTTGGCCATGCCGCCCAGACGGCTGAGTGTGCCCATGACGCCGCCGCGTGCCTTGGCAGCGGCAATCTGTCGGCTGGCTGCTTCCATGCGGTCCAGATTGGGCCGCCAGCGCGGGTGGTCGATGTCCAGCGTGATCGGGAACACCTGCTTGGAAATCTCGGAGGTTTTGCGGAAGACCTCCTGGCCATACCACGTCACATCCACACCAAGAGCTTCGTGGAACAGCGGCCGCTGGTGGTCGCGCACCCACATGGTGGAATAGACCGCCGTGAGGAAGAACTTGATCCACAGCTTGTTGGTAAAGCTCTCGGTCAGCTTGGGATCGGTCTTCATCAGCAGGGCGAAAGCCTCACCATGGCTGAACTCATCGTTGCACCACTCACGGAACCACTGAAAGATCGGGTGGAAGCGCTTCTCGGGGTGTTCCTCCAGATGGCGGAAGATGGTGATGTAGCGGGCATAGCCGATCTTCTCGGACAGATACGTGGCGTAGTAGATGAACTTGGGACGGAAGTAGGTGTACTTCTTTTGCTGCGTCAGAAAGCCAAGGTTCACGCGGATGCCCGCTTCGCGCAGGGCATCGTTGATGAAACCGGCATGGCGCGCTTCATCACGGGCCATCAGTTGGAACAGGGTTGTGATATCCTCGTTGCTGCCGCGACGTTTCATCTCCTTATAGAGTACGCAGCCGGAAAACTCGGCGGTGCAGCTTGAGATCAGGAAATCGATGAACTCTGCCTTCAGGGCAGGATCCATGCCTTCCCAGTCTGCTTCCCATGCGTCGGTTTTCTTGAAATGGCCCTTGTTAGGGTCTGCTTTCATCCCTGCGATCAGGCGATCCCAATCAGCGCGCACTGGCGTGACATCAATCGCGTCCATCTCTTCGAAATCGGTAGTATAGAAACGCGGCGTCAGCAGCGTGTTCTGCATGGCGACTTCGGTGGCTTCCTCGGATGTCATGCCAACGTCGAGCGCATCCTGAGCGGCGATCGCCTCTTCGGCGGTGGCGGCATAGGCGGAATGTGTCGGGGTTTTGGTGTGCGCATTCATGACATCACCTCTTCCGAGAAGGAGAATTCGCAAAGCTCCATGAATTCAAAATCACCGGTCATGCGCGTCCAGAGACGCTCGATGCCTGATGCGCGGGTGATGGTGGCAGTGCGCTGCTCCTCAATCTTTTCGCCATAGGGCGCCAAGATTTCCTCGCCGTGCACAAGCACGGTATCGCCCGGCCCGATGATGGCCCCGTTGAGGAATTTCACATGCGCCGAAAGCTCTTCGAAACGATGGCTGATCGTCACGAGGCAGGGCGCCGTTTCGCGTGTTCTGGTCAGAAGTCCCATGTGGTGTGTCCCTTTGAAAAAGTTAGTCCAGCAGTCTGGCAAAAGCTGAAACGTTGTCTGCGCCGTAACCGATCAATTCGATGGACCAGCCCGTTGCAGGGTCGATAATGGCAGTATGGCCGTCGCTGCGGCGCACCAGCGAAAGCGCGGGGTTGCCCGTGATACCTTCGATCTTACGCGCCCGCATGATAGAAACCCAGATCACATCGATGAAACCGGCTTTGTTTTCGGACGAGAACGCAATTTGTTGGCCGTTTTCGTCCAAAACGGCGACCCCGTCAGAGCGGGTGCCTTGCAGCGTGATCGGCATTTCCTTGACCACGTCCGCCAAAGGCGCCACGCCGCTCAGCGGTTGATCGGTGACGCGCGCGTAAGTCACCAGCGCAAGCGAGGCGATCATCAGGCCGAACATGGCCTGCACCAGGATTTTGGGGACCATATCGCGGTCCCGGTGCTTCATCTGGTTGGCAAGTGAACTGGTTGGATGGCTCATCTGGTTCACTCCGCCGCAATCGCATCGCCCGCCGCAGGGCTGCGGCTGACCTGGGGTGTGTTGACGCGGGTCTCTGCCGCGTCGGCAAAGATCGCGGCAACGCGGGCCGCATCAGGGATGGAGCGGAAAGCGGGCTGGGTCTTGGTAAAGTGCCAAGGCCGCGCATGGGGCCATGTCATCAGATAGCTCAGCCGGTCATCGCCGATCATCTCGAAGGTGATCGTCCCAAGGCCCGACTTGCGGATCATGGATTGCGCGTTGCCGATGCAAACATACGGCAGGTTCAGCGTCATCGTAAGGGCGGCACCAATGCGCATGCAGGCGCGTTTGTTGGTCAGCGTGTAGACGGTGCTGCGGGCCTGGACATAGGCAATCAGCCAGATGATCAGCCCTGCAAGCGCGCCGGCGATCAGGAAGGGAATGCCGTGGCCCATGGCTTCGGTCAGGGAAACCGTGGTTGACGACAGACCAACGCGGTAGATGGCAAGCGCTATGAAGTATCCGAGAATCCAGTTCATCTTCCACGCGTCTTTTGCCAGCCGCAGCGCATTGGGTTGGCCTTGCCACAGGATGTGCTCATCCTCTGGCAGCGCTTCGGGCAGGCCTCTGACAGGCTCGAATTTAAAGTCGTCGTGGTGCATGTCTCATGTCCCCTATGTGGTGTGCAGGGCCTGTTGGCTGACAGGCCCTGCGCTTGTCATTTAGATGCAAGGCTCGGCGCGTTCCGGAGTGGCATAAAGCGTTCCGCCACCGTAGTAGGCCGTGATCTTTTCCTCTTCGAGCATCGTGATCGAGCCGCCTGATTTGGTCGTTGGAATGCCCTCGATGTTGTGCGCATGGAGCGAACGGATCGTGACGCGGTCACTGCCGATGCGGGCAAAGTTGATGGGGATCAGGCGCGTGTTGCCGGACCCTTCGGGGTTCACATCCATCGTAAGGTAGCGGACCAACTGCTCTGGTACGTCGACCCACATGTCCGTGACGCGGCCCACGACTTCACCGTCGCCTGTGACAACCGGCTTGCCGCGCGGATCGCGACCTGCGGAAAAGGCAAAGTCGGGCAGATCGGACATCGGCTTGATCTTGTCATGGCCGTGCGCGTCCAGCTCCGCCAGATCGCGGCGCGGCGCCCATGAAGCCGGACCAACCCCGTCCATCATTGGATCACCCGTTGGCACGTAAGGGCTGCCTGCGGCACGCGCGGTGCGCTGCAGCGCCAGCACAGGACGGTCCGGATGTTGGCCGGAAGGCACTTTCAATTCACCGCGACCATGAGGCAGGATGAACGTCTTGTCCTTGGGTACCGGAAACGGGCCCTGGTTCGGCGCAGGCGCCCCATCATCTGTTTCCAGCGGATAGCCTTCGCGCATGTTTTCTGTTTGCAGGTAATAAATCAGCCCTGCGAAGAAGATCCAGAAAAGCCAGATCGCGGCGCTTGCCAGATCGAAGTTTCCAAAGAATTCAGTGCCAACCATTGTCGTTTCCTTCACTGTGATATGCGTGGATGCGGGTCATGTCGGGAACTCCGCCAGACCCACAGGTGTCGGTGTTGAAGTTGAAAGCGCACGGGCCCGCACCAATGGACCCAAGGCGATGAGCGTCACGAACAGAACGCCAATTTCGATGTGATAGACAACGGCGTAGCCCGTCGTCGCCGATTGCAGCACGTCGCCCAGCGATCCGTTCAAGGCCGCCGCATTGACGATGTCGCGCGTCGCACCGCCGATAAAGATCGACAGGCCTGCCGCCGTGGCTTGCGCAGCACCCCATGCGCCAAGGGCAAGGCCCTTGCCTGCGGTGCCCGTGGTCTCCAGCGCCATGGCAGAGTTCAGTGTGGCCACAGCAAAAAGCCCGCCGCCCAGACCGATCCCGAAGGCACCCGCAAAGAACATCACGGGGGAGGCCATCGGTGCAGCAAAGATCACCGCGCAGAAGGCCACCAGCCCCACAAGGATACCCCGTGCCGCCATCCGGTGCGGGTTGATCGCGCCCTTCAACCAGCGGGCCGCAAGGCCAAATCCAATCAGCGCCCCGACCGCCCACATGGCTGTCAAAAGGGTTGTAGCAGAGACTGAAAGACCAAGAATTTCGCCGCCGTAAGGCTCCAGCAGCACGTCCTGCATGTTGAAGGCCAAGGTGCCAAGAAAAACCACGACCAGCAGACGCAACGCATCGCGGTTCGCCGTCAGATCGCGCCATGCATCCGCAAAGGCAGGGCGCGGTGCTTCGCGTTCTGCCTTGGTCATCGGGCTGACCTTTTCCTGCTTCCAAAGGGCAATGACGTTCAGCAGCAAAGTGACCACAGCCGCGCCTTGAACCACCTGCACCAGACGCAGCGCTGAAAAATCGCGCAGCAGCGTTCCAATCAGCACAGCCGAGACGCCCATGCCCAGAAGGAACATCACATAAAGCAGGGCAACAACCTGAGGCCGCGTCTCGTCGCTGGCGCGGTCAGCAGCCAGCGCAAGGCCCGCCGTCTGGGTCATATGCATGCCCAGACCTGTCAGCAGGAATGCCAGTGCAGCGCCCACTTCGCCCGCCCATTCAGGGCCCGCAACCTGATCGCCCGACAGCACCAGAAGACCCATCGGCATAATGGCCAAGCCGCCGAACTGCCACATGGAACCAAACCAAAGGTAAGGGATGCGCTTCCATCCGATGGCACTGCGGTATGTGTCAGAACGGAACCCCAGCAGCGCACGGAAAGGCGCGACCAGCACGGGAATGGCGATCATGATTGCCACAATCCACGCCATCACGCCCAGTTCGACGATCATCACACGGTTGAGCGTACCCAGCAGCATGACAGCCGCCATGCCCACAGAAATCTGGAACAGCGACAGGCGCAGCAATTGGCCCAAAGGCAATTGATCAGACACAGCGTCCGAGAACGGCAACATCCTGAGAGATGCGTTCTTGATCAATTTGCGGGTTGGGATCATGGGCGGAACTCCAACGCGTTGGAGATGTAGAACCCCGAGGTGACGCGTTTGATGTCGCGCAGACGGCCCTTGGTCATGGCATCCGCCAGTCGCGCGGGCGTATGCGGCACCATTGTGGGCGAGCGGTCAGCTTTGGGAAACAGCTTGCCTGCGCGCCACATCAACATCAGCAATGGTGTGCGGGGGGCAACGGTAAAGATCATATTCTCGGAGATACGCGGCGCAAGGCCTGCAAGCGCCTGTGCG
The DNA here is from genome assembly GCA_937923365.1 of uncultured Sulfitobacter sp. Lineage (GTDB taxonomy): Bacteria > Pseudomonadota > Alphaproteobacteria > Rhodobacterales > Rhodobacteraceae > Sulfitobacter. Next base: position 3,373 of record CALAIJ010000175.1, on the reverse strand, counting down.
ATATCGTCCGCCGTGTAGTAGATCATGCTGTCCATAGCGACGACGTGATCAAAGCTGCCGAACTTGGGGCTCAGCATATCACCAGCCCGGAAATCCAGCGATCCTTTGATATTCGCAGGCTGCCGTTTGCGCGCAATCTCGATCAGTTGTGGCGAGATATCGACGCCTGTGACATCCGCACCACGGGCGGCCAGTTCAAACGCCAATGCGCCCGTGCCACAGCCTGCGTCCAGTACGCGTGCACCGCGCAGATCGTCGGGCAATTCCGACAGGATCAGATTGCGCATCTCATCGCGGCCCGCACGCACGGTTGCACGAATGCCTGACACGGGCGCGTCCGAAGTCAGACGTTCCCATGTGCGGGTGGCTGTGCGGTCGAAATAGGTTTCGACCCGTTGGCGCGTGGCCTCGTAGCTCATCAATCGAACCCCAGCAGATCAAAGATTTCACGGTCCGGCAGCGATTGCGGTGCCAGTGGTTCGGTCCCGCCCCAAAGGGTCTCGGCCAGTCGGACGTATTCCTTTTGAACCGCTGCAATCTCGTCATCCAGATCCATTTCGAACAACGTCTTCTTCTTGAGACGCGAGCGGCGAATGGCGTCCAGATCAGGCAGATGCGCCAGACGGTTGAAACCGACCGTCTCGCAATAGCGGTCCACTTCGTTTGTGTCCTTGGAGCGGTTGGCGACGCAGCCTGCCAGACGCACTTTGTAGTTGGCTGATTTCGCTTCGACCGCCGCGATGATCCGGTTCATCGCATAGATGCTGTCAAAGTCATTGGCCGTCACGATCAGCGCACGGTCCGCATGCTGCAAGGGGGCTGCAAAACCGCCGCAGACCACATCGCCAAGAACGTCAAAGATCACCACATCGGTCTCTTCCAGCAGGTGGTGCTGCTTGAGCAGTTTGACGGTCTGGCCAACCACATAGCCGCCACAGCCTGTACCCGCGGGCGGGCCGCCTGCCTCGACACATTTCACACCGTTGTACCCTTCGAAAACGAAGTCTTCGGCGCGCAGCTCTTCGGGGTGGAAATCAACCTCTTTGAGGATGTCGATCACGGTGGGAACCAAACGGCCTGTCAGCGTGAAGGTGCTGTCGTGCTTGGGATCACATCCGATTTGCAGAACCCGCTTGCCCAGCTTGGAGAACGCGGCAGACAGGTTGGAGGAGGTCGTCGATTTCCCGATACCGCCCTTGCCATAGACGGCAAAAACCTTGGCGCCTTCGATCTTGGCGCTTTCATCCTGATGGACCTGAACAGATCCTTCACCATCTTGTCCGCGCAGTTGCGGGATGCCTTTGTCGAGTGGGCTCATGTCATTTCCTTCCCTGAGAGGTCATTCGGCTGCGATGCCCTCTAGTTGGTCTTCGATTTGGTCGGCTGCGTTTTGCAACGCGTTAAGAGTGTTTTCGTCAGGCTGCCAATAATCGCGGTCTGATGCCTCCAATAGGCGGTTAGCCATCCGCATAGAGGCTTGCGGGTTAAGGTCTGCGAGGCGCTGGCGCATGGCATCGTCCAGCACAAAGGTCTCGGAGAGTTTCTGGTAGACCCAAGGCTCCACCTTGCCAGTGGTGGCGGACCAGCCAACGGTGTTGGTGATATGCGCCTCGATCTGGCGCACGCCTTCGTGGCCGTGCTTCAAAAGCGGCTCAAAGAACTTGGGGTTCAGGCTGCGGCTGCGGGTTTCCAAAGCGACCTGATCGGACAGGGTGCGCACCTGCGCGCCACCGCGTGTCTGATCCCCGATATAAATCGGCGTGTCCGCGCCACCCTTGGCGCGCTTCACAGCAGATGCAATGCCGCCCAGCGTGTCAAAGTAATGGTCCACCGTGGTGATCCCCAGCTCGACAGATTCGAGGTTCTGATAGGCAAGGTCCACGTGTCTGAGCGTGTCTTGCAACAGCGCCGTCTGGTGCGTCGCCTCGCCATCCAACCCGTAGGCAAAGCTCTTGCGCGCCTGATAGGCGTCAGCCAGATCGCTTTCATCATCAAAGGCTGAACTGTCGACCAACTGGTTTACGTTCGACCCGTAGGCACCCTCAGCGTTGGAGAAGACCCGCAAGGCAGCCGTTTCCAGATCACACTCATTGGCTGCCATAAAGGCCAGCGCATGTTCGCGAATGGGGTTCATCGCCGCAGGTTCATCCGCTTGCGCGCATTTAAACGCGGCATCGGCCAACAGCTTGGTCTGCAGGGGCAGTAAATCGCGGAAGATACCAGACAAGGTCATCACAACATCGATACGCGCGCGGCCCAACTCCTCCAGCGGGATCAGTTCCGCGCCACACAGACGACCATGGCTGTCAAAACGCGGCGTGGCACCCATCAGTGCCAGTGCCTGACCAATCGGGCCACCGTTAGATTTGATGTTGTCGCTGCCCCAAAGCACCAGCGCGACGGTCCGTGGCAGAGCGTCGTGCGTTTCCAGCAAAGCCTGTGCCTGACGCGCGCCATCAGCCATCGCAAAGGCGGTGGGCATGCGGAAGGGATCAAAGGCGTGGATGTTGCGACCTGTGGGCAAAATCTCCGGCGCGCGGATCACATCGCCCCCGGGCACAGGTGCGATAAACTGGCCGTTCATGGCGCGCATCAGCGCAGGCAATTCCGTTTGCTGCTGCAACAGCGCATCGGTGTCGGCGCGCTGTGCGGGCGTGTCGAATTCCATCAGGTCCAGCATATTGGCGCGGGACGCGGCATCCATTTCGCGCCCGACAATGTGCAGGCCATCGGGGATCAGCGCCGCTTCAGTCTCAAGCAGGCTCAGCCAAAGTGTTTCGGGCTGCGATCCATCCATATCGACGGCTTCTGCCTGCGCAGAAATCAGATCGCGCAGATCGCCATACGCCGGATCATCCGCGGCCATGGCACGCCAGCGTGTCAGGCTGTCCTTAAGATCAGCCAGCCCGCGATAAAGACCTGCGGACTGCAAAGGCGGCGTCAGATGCGTGACAGTGACGGCACCGGAACGGCGCTTGGCCAAAGTCGCCTCGGACGGGTTGTTGGCGGCATAGAGGTAGACGTTGGGCATATTGCCCATCAACCGCTCGGGCCAGTCATTGCCGCCCAGACCGTTCTGCTTGCCGGGCATGAATTCCAGCGCGCCATGCATGCCGAAATGCAGGACAACGTCGGCTTTCAGATCATGCTTGATGTACTGGTAAAACGCGCTGAACGCGTGGGTGGGCGCAAAGCCGTGCTCGAACAGCAGGCGCATCGGATCGCCTTCGTATCCGAACCCGGGCTGCACGCCGACAAAGACCTTGCCAAAGGTCGCACCCAAAATGAACACTTCGCGGCCATTGGACAGCACACGACCGGGGGCGGGGCCCCATGTGGCTTCGATCTCTTCCAGCCAAGGGGTGCGGGACAC
>CALAIJ010000174.1 GCA_937923365.1 uncultured Sulfitobacter sp. | reverse complement strand
CGCGGCCAGAAATGCCCGACGTTGGTGGCGACGGGAATGCAGACCTGCTCCATCTGCTCGTAAAGCGCTGCGGTGCCCGCTTTGTAGGGCGCTTTGACACCGGGGGCCACGCGGGTGCCTTGGGAATAGATAATCAACTGTCCGCCCGCGATCCTGCCCGACTTCACGTCCGCCAGCATCTTGGTGATCGCTACGCCCCGTTTGCCACGATCAACCGCCACCATGTTCATACGTTTGGCATATTGACCGATGACGGGCATCATCAGGATCTGCCGTTTCATGATAAACTTGGCCCGCGGCAAAGCCGTAAAGATCATCATGATATCAAGGAAAGACTGGTGCTTGGCCGCAATCAGCACCTCGCCCTGAGGGACCTCTCCACGCACCTCGCATTTGAGCCCGATCAGCCAGCTTGCCGTCCACATGCACCAGCGTGAATAGCCCTTGCAGGCGGCATAGGCCCCGTTCATCGAGAACATCGCCCAAGGCGCATAGATCAACCCGATGACGGGCATCATGACGGTGGCCTGCACCACATAAAGGATCGACCGTATCCACTGAAACATTACGTCAGCTCCTGCAATGTGCGCCGTGCGGCGGCACCTGTGGCGGCAAAGGCCACGGCCCCTGCCAAAACGGGGATAAGCAGCGGCAGCACCCAATGCCAGCCTTGAAAGCCAAGTCCCGTCAGGAAATTGCCCGCATCCCCCGCCGATGGCAGCAGCAAGACCGTAAGCATCCCCAGCACCATGCCAACGCCCGCGCCGCCCAAGGCGCGCAGGGTAAAGCGGCGCACAAAGGCGGTGGCAATGTAGTCATCCGTAGCGCCCACCAGCCGCAGCACGCGAATGACCTGCCCGTTCGCGGCAAGGGCGGCTTGGGCGGCCAGCGTGATCATGGCGGCCACCGCTGCGGTGATCAGCACAATTGCGACCCAACCCAGCAGGCGCAGGCGCGAGGCCGCCTTGACCAAGGGCGCGCGCCAGCGTGCATGATCGTCAAGCACGGCACCGGGCACCTCTGCGGCAAGGCGCAGGCGCAGGCCAGCGGCATCAATGCCCTCGGCCGTTTCGGTCACTTCGATCAGCCGGGGCACAGGCAAATCGCTAAGCGCCAGATCAGGGCCGAACCACGGGGCCAGCAGGGCCTGTTGTTCCGCGTCCGTCAGCGCACGGGCCGATGCGACACCGCGTGTCGTCTCCAGAATGCGCAGGGCGCCATCGGTCTGCACCTGTCGCTGGTCCAGAGGGGCCACGATGCGGATGGTTGCGGAACGGGCCAGCTCCTCGCCCCAACTTTGGGCCAGACGGCCAGCGGCAAGGGACAGCGCCAGCGCAAACACCGCAAGAAACGCCATTGCAGCGGCCGCGAACAGCGTCAGTTGGGCCGTAAAGCCTGATGGCGGGACAACCTTGTCGGCCTCTTTGTCGCCCGTAAAGACGGCGCGGATACTACCCAGCGAAAGCCTCACAAGTCCGCCCCCGCCAGTTGGATTTTCCGGTTGGCAATGCGCAGCACACGGGCCTGGACATGGGCCTTGGTGGCGCGGATCAACCCCAGATCATGGGTGGCGATCAACACGGTCTTGCCCATCTTGTTCAACTCGATCAGCAGCCGCAACAGCCGCTGGGACATGTCCCAATCCACGTTGCCCGTGGGCTCGTCCGCCAGCACCACATCGGGTGACATGATAACCGCACGCGCAAGGGCTGCACGCTGGCGTTCGCCCCCCGAGAGTTCCGGCGGCAGGGCATTGACGTGATTGGTCAGTCCGACCCAGGACATCAGCTCGCCCAGATCACCGCCCGCCGCTTCCTCGTGGCGGCCAGAGACGGACAGGGGCAGTGCTACATTCTCGGCCACAGAGAGGTGATCCAGAAACTGCACGTCCTGGTGCACCACGCCCACGCGGCGGCGCACCACGGCGATGTCATCCCGCCCCAAGCCGCGCACATCCGCGCCAAACAGGCGCACATGACCCGCAGTGGGCAGCAATGCCCCGTAGCACAGTTTCATCAAGGTGGTTTTGCCCGCACCCGACGGGCCGGTCAGAAAATGGAACGACCCCGGTGCCAGTTTGAGCGAGATGTCGGAAAGAAGCTCTCCTCCGCCATAGCTGTACGCCACGTTTTCAAGCTCGATCACAAATGCACCCCATTTTATCGAACCTGTTGTGCCTCAGCACCGCTTGGGATTCAATGCACCTCTTCAAGGCTACGCGCCCAGATTGCACTTTTCCTATGGTATCATAGAACATATGCTAATGGTTAACGTATAAGCGTATTGGTGACGAAACGGGAACAATGATGCGTCTGACTTGTCCAAACTGCGATGCCCAGTATCAGGTGCCCGACGATGTCGTACCTGTTGAGGGCCGCGATGTGCAGTGTTCCAACTGCGGCCAGACGTGGTTCCAGCACCATGCCGACCATATGCCAGATGAGGGCAGTGAATCGCTGGTCGAAGATACCGTTGATCCGGATGAGGAAACGGAAGCTCCGGCGCCCGAGCCCGAAGAAGAAGTGGAGGCCGAGGCACCACCTCAGCCCAAGCCACGCGAGCTCGATCCCAATGTTGCGGAAGTTCTGCAAGAGGAGGCCCGCGCAGAGCAGGCCGCCCGTCAGGCCGCCCGCGCCGAAGCCCTGGAGAGCCAGCCTGATCTGGGCCTGCCCGACGGCGACGAGAATGACGAAGCCGAGCGGCGCGCCCAGGAAGCCCGCCAGCGCATGGCCCGCCTGCGCGGAGAGCCGGAGCCGAAACCCGGTCAGATGTCAGACGCAGACGTCACCGCTGCCGCCATATCCTCGCGCCGTGATCTGCTGCCGGACATCGACGAAATCAATTCCACGCTGCGAACAGAGAACGACCGCAGCGCAACGGCACAAGATCAGGCGCAGGTGGATGGCCCCAGTCAGGTCAAACGCAAGCGCGGCTTCCGACGCGGGCTGATCTATGTGATCTTGCTGTTTGTGCTGGCTGCATTGCTGTACATCTATGCGCCGCGACTGGCCGCCGCCGTGCCTGCGCTTGAAGGCGTGCTGACGTCCTATGTGGCGTGGGTTGATGGCCTGCGGCTGTGGCTTGACGGGCAAGTGCAGGGCGTTCTGCGCTGGCTGGATACCAAGGCGACAGAATCAGGCAGCTAACGCAGTCTTTCGCACGCCGCCCAAATCTCAGAACCGCTCCAGCAACCGCTTGAGATACTCGCGCTCCACTTCGGGGCGCGCGGTCTCACCGGAGCGGCGGCGGATTTCGTCCAGCAAACGCCGCGCGCGCAATCCGGCGTCCGGCCCCAGCGCCAGTTCCCCGTCAGAGCTGTCCGCCCCGTTGCTGCCTTGCTCGCGGCCCAGCGGGTCGCGGTTCTGGGCGCGGCGGTCCGACGGATCTGTGCCTTGGCCGGGTTGCCGGTTCTGCTCCTGCTGGGCCATCGCCTCACCAAGGGAGCGCATGCCGTCGCGCAGGGCTTCCATGGCTTGGGACTGATTGTCGATGGCCTCTGCCAGATCGCCGTTGCGCAGGGCCTGTTCCGCCTCGTCCATAGCGCGGCCTGCACGGTCAAGCGCGTCGCGTGCAGCGTCGCCTTCGGGCGTGCCCTGACCGGGCAGCTGCCCTTCCTGACGGCGCAACTCATCACGCAACGCCTGCTGCCTTTCGGCCAAGCCCTGCTCTCCTCGCGGGTCGGGCCCGCCAGAGCCCTGACCATCGTCATTCTCTGCGCTGCGCTGGTCGCCATCGCCCCCTTCGCCCTGACCGTTCTGGCCTTCGTGGCTTTGGCCCTGACCCTGACCGCCATTGCGCCCTTCGTTGCCTTGGTTCTCGCCTGCCTGAGCGTTGGGGTTGAACTGTTCCTGCAAGTCGCGGAACGCCTGATCGGAGAGACCCTGCTGTTCGCGTAATGTATCGGCCAGACCTTCCATCGCCTGTTCACCGGGGGATTGCCCGCCTTCGCCCTGCTGGCCTTCGGTGACGCGCATGTTCTCCATCATTTCCTGAAGCTCTTTGAGGGCCTGTTCGGCCTCGGCCATGCGGCCTTCTTCCATCAGCTTCTGGATGTGGTCCATCATGCGTTGCAGGTCGTCTTGCGTCATCTGCATCCGCTCGCCCTGCTGACCTTGCGGCTGTTCGCCACGCTCTTCACTGTCCTGCGCCTGCTGGCGTTGCAATTGCTGCATGTACTCTTCGGTGGCGCGGCGCAATTCGTCCATCAACTCGGCGATTTCTTCCTTGGAGGCACCGTTCTTGACCGCCTCTTGCAGGCGGTCCTGCGCACGGCGCATCCGCTCTAGCGCGTCGGCCAGCACGCCCTCCTCCAACTCGATCGCGAGGTCCCACATGTCATCCGCCAGTTTGGTCTGCACATCATCGCTGAGGCCATAGCTCGCGTGGATTTCCAGCCGCTTGATCACGTCGCGCAGGCGCAGGGCGGTGGTTTGCGACCGAAACAGGTCCTGCGGCTGATAGCTGACCGCGCGCAGCACCTGCGCCATGCGCGGACCATTGGTCTTGGACCACATCAGATCGCGGCGCATTTCGATCACCGCCGCCGCTGTCGGGTCAAAGAAGCGCCGGCCGGGCAGCAGCATTTCAGACGCACCCGTCGTGCCTTGTTGCTCTGCACTGTCGAGCACGGTCAGGGTCATCTTGACGGGCAGGTTTGCCCAAGGATGCTTGGAGAAATTCTCGATCAGGTTTTCTTCGAATGTGCTGCGGTCGCCTGCAATGGGCGTGGGCAGCGGCACGACGATATCCTCGCGCGGGTCAGGGTCGACGACCAGACCGTAGCGGCGCTCAATCGCTGGCAGGTTCAGGGAAATCCGCGCCTCGCCCGCTTCAACGCCGTAGTCGTCGCGCGCGGCAAAGGGCAGGCGCATTTCGCCCAAGGCGGAGACTTCGGGATCGCCCAGACGGTCCACCTCGGGGGCCGTGTCGGGCAGCATCGCCACGTCCCATGTGCGCCCGTTGGGCCCCTCAATGGCCATTGTGCCGGTTTGCAGAACGGTGAAATCCTGTGCGGCCTCAGCGGCGGCATCTGTCACACCTTCTTCAGGCTTGGCGCGGCCCGAAACGGTTTCATTCAGCGTCAGCGCGCCCACTTCGCCGTAAAACCGCATTGTAATCAACGTGCCTGCAGGCAGTTCCAACGGACCTTCCGCAAGATCATTGAGGTACAGCGTCGGCTTGCCCGTATAGCGCGGCGGCTCTGCCCAGCCTTCCCAGATCGGGCCGGACGCCAGCGCATCACCGCCGGGGGTCATCTCGGCCACGGAACCCACCTTCCAGATGGAGCCGAAAAGCAAGGCAATCCCGAACGCCAGCACGGCCACAAAGCGCAGCGCATAAGGGTCGCGACTGGCCACACGCAGATCGGCAGGTACCGCGCGGGCGGCGTTCGCGCGCGTCGCCATACGGGCTTTGTGCGCGCGCCAAACGGCCATGGAGGCATCGTCCGCGTCCCCAATTGCCGGATCATCCAGCAGCGCCTGAATGGGCCGCCCGGGCAGGCTTTCGTCAAGCCGTGCCAAAGCGTCAGACCAGCGCGGCATGCGGAACCGGCGAACCGCATAGACCAGTGAGGCCAGCCCGCCAAGGGCCACCACCACCGCAGCAGCCCAGACGACCTCAACCGCGACCATATCCTGCACGCCCAGCATCAGGGCGGCCAGAACCAGCAGAATAACCGCCAAAAGCGGCCAAAACGCCTGAACCACCTGTTCGGCCAGCATGCCACCCCACGTCAGCCGCCAGGGCCAGCGCAGTTTCGCCATGCTGCGGCGCAGATCGTTGGGCGTGAATGAGCTCATGAGACGTCCCCGAATGGGCTTTTGGCGCAGGATGCGCTTAAAGCCATGAAGGAATGGTATCGCGATTTATCATTTCGTCAAAGGTCGGACGTGCGCGGATAACCGCGAATTGATCGCCATGGACCAAAACTTCCGGAATCATGGGCCGCGAATTGTACTCCGACGCCATCACGGCACCATACGCCCCTGCTGAGCGGAACGCGACCAGATCACCCGCGCTTAGCGGCGGCATCAGGCGCTGCTTGGCAAAGGTATCGCCCGATTCGCAGACGGGGCCGACAATATCGATCGGGCTTTGCTCGGTGCCGGGTGCGGGTTCAACCACCGGAATGATATCATGGTGCGCATCATACATGGCGGGCCGGATCAGGTCGTTCATCGCCCCGTCCAGAATCAGGAACTCGCGGCCTTCGCCCTCTTTGACGTAGATCACTTCGGACACCATCAGCCCTGCGTTGCCCGCAATCAGACGGCCCGGCTCAATCTCGATTTCGCAGTCCAGATGGCCCAGCGTTTCGCGCACGATCTTGCCGTAGTCTGTGGGCAGCGGCGGCGCCTCATTAGAGCGCGCATAGGGAATGCCAAGCCCGCCGCCCAGATCAAGGCGCGTGATGGTATGGCCGTCGGCGCGCAAGATCTCCGTCAGCTCCGCCACCTTTTGGTAGGCAAGGCGGTAGGGTTCCAGATCGGTCAGTTGCGACCCGATGTGCACGTCGATGCCGATGATTTGCAGGCCTTCCATGGCGGCGGCCATTGCGTAGACCTCGCGCGCGCGGGCGATGGGGATGCCAAACTTGTTCTCGGACTTGCCTGTGGCGATTTTGGCGTGGGTCTTGGCGTCTACATCCGGATTGACGCGGATGGAGATGGGCGCGGTGACCCCCATGGCGCGTGCGGTGGCATCCAGCACGATCATCTCGGGTTCACTCTCGACGTTGAACTGGCGGATGCCGCCCTCAAGTGCGAGGCGGATTTCAGCAGCCGTCTTGCCCACGCCCGAAAACACGATCTTGTCGCCGGGCACACCTGCCGCTTTCGCACGCAGGTATTCGCCGCCCGATACCACATCCATACCAGCGCCGGCTTGCGCCAGCGTGCGCAGAACGGCCTGATTGGAATTGGCCTTCATCGCGTAGCAAACCAGATGGTCCATGCCGCCAAGGGCTTCATCAAACAGATGGAAGTGCCGCAAAAGGGTCGCTGTGGAATAGACGTAGAAAGGCGTGCCGACGGCTGCCGCAATATCGGCAATGGCGACGTCCTCGGCGAAAAGCGCCCCGTCACGATAGAGAAAGTGGTCCACGCTTCACCCTTCCAATAAACTCAATCCAAGCCTAACGAACTGGCGCGGACCTCAGGAAAAGATACAGCGGCAATCCACAGGACACCCCAATACAGAACGTGGCAGGAATGGCAATCAGTGCCCCCCAGTTTCGTCGGACGGACACTTCGGCAAGGATCCAGATGGTGAGCGTGACAGCAGCGATCGTCAGGTCCCAGACCAATCCGCTGCTGGCGGCGTTGGCGTGCCAGGCATCGACCATTGCCATCAGGTCCCAGCCGTTGGCCTGAAACCATGTGACAAAGTAGTACATCGGATGAATGGCACCCCAGATCGCAAGCGCCAGATAGATCAGCCGCAAAGGCGACACCTAGAAGGTTGCCTTCACACCGGCCTGCGCATGGCCGCCAATGTGCAGACCGGGGGTCAGGTTGGACGGCTCTTGGCGCACGTCGGAACTGCGCGATTGAGTGTTGTCGGAATTGGGGGTCGCGCAGGCGGCCAACGCCACAAGCGACGTGATAATCAGGAGGTTCTTCATAATCCAAGTCCCAGATTGACAGCGAACGGCCCTTTGCCCACGCGCACATTGGTGCCGACGTTGACGCCATTCGGGTTGACGTTGATGTTCGTGGTCGCGGTGGGGCGCACAGGCTCCCCGTCTGCACCGCAGGCCGCGATCAGCAAGACTGCAGATAGTACCAATGGCAGTTTCATCCAAGGATATCCTTCCATCTGGCCACCTGCGCGCGCACGTTTGCAGGCGCGGTGCCCCCATAAGATACCCGTGAGTTAACCGAATTCTCAACCCCGAGAACGGTGAAAACGTCCGCAGTTATCCCCGCATGCTCTGATTGCATTTGCGCAAGCGTCAGGTCTGGCAAATCGCATCCCTGGCTTTCGGCCATGCCAACCAGCGCGCCAGTGATGTGATGCGCCTCGCGAAACGGCAGGCCAAGCACCCGTACCAGCCAGTCCGCCAGATCGGTCGCGGTCGAGAAACCCGACCCCGCAGCGGAAGCCAGACTGTCGCGGTTGGCGGTCATGTCGCGGACCATTCCTTCCATAGCAGCAAGGGCCAGCATCCAGTTGTCGGCGGCGTCAAAGACCTGCTCTTTGTCTTCCTGCATGTCCTTGGAATAGGTCAGCGGCAGGCCTTTCATGACCATCATCAGCGCCGTGTTGGCGCCAAAAATGCGGCCCACCTTGGCGCGGATCAATTCGGCTGCATCGGGGTTCTTTTTCTGCGGCATGATGCTGGATCCGGTAGAGAACCGGTCGCTCAAGGCGACAAAGCGGAATTGTGCCGATGACCAGATCACCAGCTCTTCTGCAAAGCGGCTGAGGTGCATGGCAGAGATGCTGGCGCAGCTTAGAAACTCCAACGCAAAGTCGCGGTCGCTGACCGCATCCAGCGAATTGGCCGCCGGACGGTCAAAGCCCAACGCCTGCGCTGTCATCTCGCGGTCCACGGGAAAGGAGGTGCCTGCAAGGGCTGCGGCCCCCAGCGGGCTTTCGTTCATCCGCACCCGCGCATCGCGCACGCGGGACAGATCGCGGCCAAACATTTCGACGTAGGCCATCATGTGGTGGCCCCATGTGACGGGCTGGGCGGTTTGCAGATGGGTAAATCCGGGCATGACCCAATCGGCACCCGCCTCTGCCTGACCCAAGAGCGCCTGCATCAAGGCAACCAGCCCCGTCTCGGCGGCATCCAACTGGTCGCGGACCCAAAGTTTGAAATCAGTGGCCACCTGATCGTTGCGCGACCGGCCCGTGTGCAGACGGCCTGCCGGAGCGCCGATGATCTCGCTCAGGCGGGCCTCTACGTTCATGTGGATGTCTTCCAACGCGGTGGAGAACTGGAACGTGCCGCCCTCGATCTCTGACAAGATCGTGAGCAGCCCTTCCTCAATCGCTTTTGCATCGCTACCATCAATGATGCCTGTGGCGGCCAACATGGCGGCATGGGCACGCGATCCGGCGATGTCTTGTGCTGCCATCCGCTTGTCGAACCCGATTGAAGCATTAATTGCCTCCATAATCGCGTCCGGTCCGGCGGCAAAACGGCCGCCCCACATCTTGTTGCTGGTCGTGTCGGTCATGCTTGAAAACCCTTGGAGGGATGAATGAAAATCATAGGCGCACTGGTGATGTATACGGGGCTTGCCTTGGGTGCAAATGCCGCTTTCGCGGACACAAGCGACCTTTTGGCCCTGCGCACGGGCGACATGAAGAAACTGGTGGTGCACGAGACCCCCAAGGCCACCACCGACGCGCCCTTTATGCTGGAGGATGACGGCGGCAAAGCGACCTTGGCCGATTACCGTGGCAAATACGTGCTGGTCAACTTCTGGGCCACATGGTGCGCGCCCTGCCGCAAGGAAATGCCACAGATCAACGCGCTGCAAAAAGAATTCGGCGGCGATGATTTCGAAGTGCTGACCATCGCATCGGGCCGCAATTCGCCCACAGGCATCAAACGGTTCTTTGCAGAGGCGGGCATCGACAGCCTGCCCCGCCATCAGGACCCGAAACAGGCGATGTCCGCACAGATGGGCATTTTTGGCCTGCCGATCACGGTGATTATCGACCCTGAAGGCCGCGAGATTGCCCGCCTGCGCGGTGATGCCACATGGGACAGTGACAGCGCCAAGGCGATCATCAAGGCCTTGATTGCAAAGCGCGCAGACGGCTAGCGCGCATGCGTCAGTATCGCCGCCTCTGAGGCCGACAGGCTGCGCCGCGCGAAGGACCCATAGGTATGCGGGTCAGAACTTAGCTCAGGATGCATCGCCAATAGACGCGCGCGATCCCCATCGTCCAAACTAGCCAATGCGGCAGAGGCGGGATGGAAGCTCTCGGTTTCGACCCCGTTGGCCCAGACCACCTGATGAGTATCAAACAGCAGGTGGATGTAGGTAACCTGCCGCAGGTTGTGATCGACGCGGATTGTGGTGTCATTGACCAGATCCTTGGCCGCGACCAGAACTTCTGGCGTGTTGAACAGCTCTTGCGCGGCATCGCCCTTGATCAGGATGCGGTGCTGGGGAGAGACCAGAAGTTCCTCATCCGGCACATGGCCCAAGGCACCTGCTGCAAACCGCACGGGGCGTAACTCAGGCATGGCAAAGAACCGAGCGCCGCTCATCTTGCGGGCACCCACCCACTGGATTTGCTGCACGCCGTTGTCCTTGGTCTGGACGTGGTCGCCCTCTTTAAGGTCTTCGATGGCGATCAGGCCTTGCGGCGTGTCGATGCGCGTGCCGGGCGTGAAACAGATGACACCGCCCGTGCCCTTACTGCCCATCTGGCCCGCTTTGACATCCAGCGTGTGCTGCACAATCCAAAGATCGCGGCCCTGTGGTGGCATGTCATTGAGGAACATCAACAACGGGGGTGCATCGCCACCCACTTCGATCAGCGTGATCGTGTAGGTCCGCGCGCCATCCGTGACGACAAAGTTGCCGTCCATCAGCGGATCTTCCGTCACTTCATCATAATCGACACGTTTGGCGGTCTCGCGTTCCAAGGCGGCACCAACAAGTCGGTGCACCATGCCAGCGGCGCGTTTACGCAAATTCTCTGCATCGTTTGTCCGGTCCAGCCGCAACACATCGCTTGGACCATCCACACGGATGGCCTTGCCTTGCCAGCCCCACGCCGCCCCAACGATGAGCGAAGATACGGGTGCAGCCTTTAGGCCGTCGATTTCTGTTTGCGACCAGCTGATGACAAACGTGCCACAAAAGCCCGTTTTCATTGCTCGTTCTGCCTGCCTCATTATTATTGAGTTCAGACTAGCAAATGGCACGAATCCGGCAAAGTTTGTTTTTGTGTCAATTCGGTAGACGGCTACGAAAACAACTTTAACGAATGTTCCCGAATAACGGGAAACAATATGTTCTGATGATTGCTTAGCTCACTACTAAATGTGGATGCCTTGATGTTGCAGCAAAACCACAACTTGAGCGGGAGCATTGGCCAACGCGCCCGAAGACCCAACGATTAACCTAGCGTTAACCTTTCCCGAGCTGTGAAGCAGCGCGCGCCAGTTCTGTAATCCCGTCCCAATCGCCCGCGCGGATCAACGCCTCGGGGGCCACCCACGACCCGCCCGCGCAGACCACATTGGGCAACGACAGGTAGCTTTGCGCATTCTGCGGGCTGACCCCGCCCGTGGGGCAAAAGCTGATCTGCGGCAACGGAGACGCCAAGGATTTGAGCGCGGGCGCGCCGCCCGATGCCTCCGCCGGGAAGAACTTGAGCATGTCGTAGCCCCGCTCCAGCAGCGCCATCGCCTCGGAGGCGGTTGCAGCACCGGGCAGGCAGGGCATTTCAGCTGCTTCAAAGGCGTCCAGCAAGGCAGATGTCGCCCCCGGAGAGACGCCAAACTGCGCGCCCGCCGCCTTGGCCCGCGCAATATCCTCGGCCGAGAGCAAGGTGCCCGCGCCAACGACGCCGCCCTCAACAGTGGCCATTTCCGCAATGACGTCCAGTGCTGAAGGGGTGCGCAGGGTCACTTCCAACGCAGGCAATCCGCCAGCCACAAGGGCTTGGGCCAAGGGGCGCGCATGGGCCACATCATGCACCACCAGAACAGGCACGATCGGGGCAAGACCGCATATCTTTCGGGCGGCGGCACTGGCGGCGGCAGGTATCATGGCAAAGGTCCTTTGGATTGTCAGACGCAGGATGCGCCGGTGTCAGCAGACTGCACAAGCTGCCGGAAGTTGGCAAACAGATCGCGCCCCTGCCCGTGGGCGTTGCCGCTCAGATCAAGCACAACAGGGTCGCGCGCCAACACATCTTCGGTGATGATCTGCAACGCGCCCGCCTGCGCATCCACGCGCAGCACGTCGCCGTCGCGCAGTTTGGCGATGGCACCACCGTCAACCGCTTCGGGGCAGACATGGATCGCAGACAGAACCTTGCCCGACGCGCCCGACATCCGCCCGTCCGTGACCAGCGCCACGCGCAGCCCCTTGGCCTGCAAATTGGCAAGCACGGGGGTCAGCGAGTGAAGCTCCGGCATGCCGTTCGCCTTGGGTCCCTGAAAGCGCACGACAACGATCACGTCACTGGTAAATTCACCCGCCTGATAGGCCGCTTTTACGCTGTCCTGATCGTGGAACACGCGGACGGGGGCTTCGACCACCTGATGCTCGGGCTTCACAGCAGAAACTTTGGTGACGCCCACGCCCAAAGACCCGTGCAGCCGTTTCAAGCCGCCTGTGGGCTGGAAGGGATCGGACGCTGGACGCAGGATTTTGTCATTCAGCGTCTCACCCGGCCCTTCGCGGTAGTGGAAACCGCCGCTCAAGAGTTCAGGCTCAAAGCGGTACAGGCTCATGCCCTGCCCTGCGATTGTCTGCACGTCTTCATGCAAGAGACCCGCATCCAGCAATTGCCCGATCAGGTATTGCAACCCGCCTGCCGCATGGAAGTGGTTCACGTCCGCCAGACCGTTTGGATAGACCCGCGCCAGCAGCGGCGTCACCTCGGCCAGTTCTTCAAAATCCTGCCAGTCAAGAATGATCCCCCCTGCCCGCGCCATGGCGACCAGATGGATCAGCAGATTGGTGGAGCCGCCCGTGGCATGCAGCCCGACGATGCCGTTCACGAAGGCCTTCTCGCTCAGCACGTCGCAGACCGGGGTATAGCTGTCGCCCAGATGGCTGATCTCAAGCGCGCGGCGCGTGCCTTCGACGGTCAGCGCATCGCGCAGCGGCGTGTTTGGCGTGACAAAGGAGGCACCGGGCAGGTGCAGCCCCATGAACTCCATCAGCATCTGGTTGGTGTTCGCCGTGCCGTAAAACGTGCAGGTGCCGGGACCGTGATAGGCGGCCATCTCGGCGGCCATCAGTTCTGCGCGGCCAATTTCTCCGGCGGCGAACTTCATGCGCACCTGCGCTTTTTCATCGTTGGAGATGCCGCTGGTCATCGGCCCCGCAGGCAGGAACACGGCAGGCAGATGCCCAAAGGCCTGTGCGGCGATCACCAGACCCGGGACGATCTTGTCGCAGACGCCCAAGAACAATGCTGCATCAAAGACGTTGTGGCTAAGCCCCACGCCTGCGGCCATCGCAATCACGTCGCGGGAAAACAGCGACAGTTCCATGCCTGCCGTGCCTTGGGTCACACCGTCACACATGGCAGGCACGCCGCCTGCAACTTGGGCGGTTCCCCCTGCAGCGCGGGCCGCGTCGCGGATAATTTCGGGGAAACGCTCGAACGGTTGATGAGCTGACAGCATGTCGTTGTAGGCGGTGATGATGCCGATGTTGCCCGCAGATTGCGTCGCCAGCGCCGACTGATCCGGCCCGGCGGCGGCATAGGCATGGGCCTGCCCGCTACACGACAGATGCGCGCGGGCGGGGCCTTGGTCGGCAGCCGCACGCATGCGGTCCATATAGGGCCCGCGCGTATCGGCGCTGCGCGCCACGATGCGGTCAGTGACGCGGGCAATTGTAGGATGTACCATAGGGTCAGGCGACCTGTCTTGCCGGCTCAGAGGCCTGTGCCAGCAGACGGCCCATCACGCGGGCTGTGTCATTCATGCGGTTGGCAAAGCCCCATTCGTTGTCATACCAGCTGACGATGCGGATCATGCCGCCCTCGGTCACTTTGGTCTGGGCTGCCGCAAAGCTGGACGAATGTGGATCATGGTTGAAATCAACCGAGACAAGCGGCGCTTCCTCATAGGCCAGCACACCGGCCAGCGCGTCGGAAGAGGCCGCTTTGATCGCCGCATTCACCTGCTCTGCGGTGGCGGCACGTTTCGGCATGAAACACAGGTCCACCAAGGACACATTCAGCGTCGGCACCCGCACGGCGGAGCCTTCGAGCTTGCCTTCCAGATGCGGGATCACCTGAGAGATCGCCGTGGCCGCCCCTGTGGATGTGGGCACCATGGAGGCGCTGGCGGCACGTCCGCGATACGGATCGCGGTGCGCCGTGTCGTGGCTGGGCTGGTCGCCTGTGAAGGCGTGGATCGTGGTCATATAGCCGGTTTCAATGCCAAAGGCGTCGTCCAGCACCTTGGCCACAGGCGCGAGGCAGTTGGTCGTGCAGGAGGCATTCGACACGATCACGTCCGCGGCCGTCAGCTCTGCGTGGTTGACGCCGTAGACCACGGTGCAGTCCACGCCCTTTCCGGGAGCGGAGATCAGTACCCGTGCGCTGCCGTTCTCCAGATGTTTGGCAGCCGCCTCGCGGGCTGTGAAAAATCCGGTGCATTCGTATGCGATGTCAACGTCCGCCCAAGGCAGGTCTGCGGGATCGCGCTGCGCAGTCAGGCGAATCGTCTGGCCCGCAACATGCAGGGTTTCGCCGTCGAGTGTGGCCTTGGCCTGAAGGCGGCCATGCACAGAGTCGTATTTCAGCAGGTGCAGCAGCGTCTCGGGCGGGGAAAGATCATTTATGGCAACCACTTCGATCCCGTCAAAGCCGTTCTCGATCAAGGCCCGAAGCACGCCGCGTCCGATCCGGCCAAAGCCATTGATTGCAATCTTTGTGGTCATGGGTACACCCTCTTTGCTGGTGATGATCTGATTGTTAGAACGCTTGTTCCATTTACTTGTTAGCGCTAACATAACGTAATATCCGTGACCGATCAATCCCCACCTGCCGTTGCGTGCAGCGGCAGATGCGATAGGATGCGGCAAACGATCAAAGCGCCCTGCCGTATCGCGCGGGACCCGACGCAAGAAAGAAGACCACACATGGGCGTGAGCCTGACCGAATACCCCGCTTTGGGCCGCCTCACATGACAGTGGACCACATGCCACTGGTCGCCGTGGATGGCGGCGGAACAGGCTGTCGCGTGGCCGTCGGCACTGCGGCGGCAGGCGTGCAGGCGACTGCGACGGGGGGGCCTGCCAATGTCAGCAATGATTTTGAGGCCGCTATCGCCAATATCGTCGCCGCCGCCCATGAAGCCGCCAGCCAGGCAGGCTGGAACAGCGATCGGTTGGGACAGGCCACCGCCCATCTGGGCCTTGCCGGTGCCGATCTGGCCGCCACCCAAAAAAAGACCCAAGCCAACCTGCCCTTTGGGCGCGTGCGCATTTCTGGTGACCGCCTGACCACAGTCACAGGCGTGCTGGGCACGGGCGACGGCAGTGTCGTGGCGTTGGGCACGGGCACAATCATCGCGCGGCAAGTGGCGGGGCAGCTGAACACCGTCAGCGGTTGGGGCTTTCAGCTATCGGACAAGGCATCAGGCGCATGGCTGGGCCGGATGATGCTGACCCGCGTGCTGGACGCCGCCGAAGGGCTGGAGCCCGAAAGCCCCTTTAGCAAGTTGCTGGCCGAGCGCATGGGCGGGGTGCGCGGCATCTTTGACTATGCCAACAGCGCAGGCCCGCAGTCCTATGCCAAACTCGCCCCCGAGATATTTGCCGCAGGCGAAAAGGGCGACGCTATCGCCCGCGATCTGCTGCAGACAGGGGCCGACTATGTGGCCCGTGGGCTGACCGTGCTGGGCTTTGCCAAAGGCGAAACGCTGTGTCTTGCGGGCGGTGTGGGGCCGCACTATGCGCCCTATCTGCCCGACACACTGACCGGCAACTTGCAGGCCCCCAAAGGCAATGCGCTGGACGGGGCTTTTGCATTGGCCCACCAGTTCGCTGGCAGTTAAGCGCCTGCCGACAACCGTTCGGACAGGAGGTTTTGCAAGGGCATCGTGCGCTCGAAGCGTGCGCGCAGGGCAGCGACCAAACCACCCTCACCCCTGCGCCAATCGTCGCTCATGCCGGTGCTGACAATCATGCTTTTGCGCTTGAGCACATCCGCATGAGGGTGGTCGGCATCATAGGGCGCGGGCAAACGCTTTAACGCAGGCGCGCCCCAGTCGGACCACGACATACCCGCCGCAGCAATCGCGTCTTGCAGGTCATCCCCCGAATGGTCAACGAAGGCGCGAAAACGGGTCAGCGTCTCTCCCTTGAGGCCCATCACACCAAAGCCCACGGTCATGTCCCCCGGTTCCGAGCCGAAAAAGAACGCAGGCGCAAAGGGGTTATCCCCGGGTTGCCGCCAGATCATGTGCAGATGCGCGTTGAGCGGG
>CALAIJ010000173.1 GCA_937923365.1 uncultured Sulfitobacter sp. | reverse complement strand
CTGGCGCTTGCGGGTGCGGGCAACACGGATGCGAACACGGCGATGACCGCCCGCTTTGCCCATGACGCCTGCCAGTTGGGCGATATGGCGGCGCGCGTGACCAATCCGGGCGTGACGGCGCTTGCGGGGCTCAATGCCTTTGCCGAAGGGCGCTATGGCGATGCCTTCGTGCAATTGGCGGCTGCGCGGCCCCGCATGCAATGCATCGGCGGCAGCCACGCCCAGCGCGATGTGTTCGAGCGTATGACCATTGATGCAGGCCTGCGGGCGGGCCATGTTGACGCAACCGAAGCAATCCTTCGCGAGCGTCTGGCCTTGCGCGCCGGCAACGAGGACCGTTTCACCGCAACACGGATGGCACAACTGACAGACATGCGGCGCATCCCTGCCGAATGAGAAATCCGCAACCGTGACACCCGCGCGATACCAGCGTAATAGGCAATCGAAACACATGTGGATTTGAGCCCGAATTGACCGACATATGACTGCTGCCACAACCGATCATATCCCTTCGCGTCCGGTGACCGCCCTTGGTGCGTCTGCCTCTGGACGTGTGCGGGACCTGCGGCTGGATTTCTTCCGTGGCATTGCCATGTTCATCATTCTGATCGCCCATACGCCGGGCAACTTTCTGACCTCGTGGATTCCCGCACGCTGGGGGTTTTCGGACGCCACAGAGATATTTGTGTTCTGTTCTGGCATGGCCAGCGCGATTGCCTTCGGAATGACGTTTGATCGGGCGGGATGGCTATTGGGCACAGCCCGCGTGGCGTTCCGCGTCTGGCAGGTCTATTGGGCGCATGTGGGGCTGTTCTTTGCGACGCTTGCGATGACCGTTTACCTGACGGATCTAGACATAACGGGGCGCAACTATTGGGGTCAGCTGAACCTCTGGATGATCTTTGTTGAGAGTGACAAATGGGACAATCCGGACATTCTGCTGAGCTTTATGACCCTGCGTTACGTGCCCAACTACTTCGACATCCTGCCGATGTATATGGTGGTGCTGTGTCTGATGCCGGTGATCATGTGGCTTAGCCGGTACAGCCTTTGGTTTGTGGCGGGCTTCGTTGGGATCGTCTGGCTGATGGCGCAGGACGCCTTCATGCAAAGCATCAACATGGGCGCATACCACCTTGAATTTCCAGCAGAACCCTGGACTGATCGTCAATGGTTCTTCAATCCTTTCGGCTGGCAGCTTGTCTTCTTTACCGGTTTTGCCTTCATGCGGGGTTGGCTGCCAAAACCGCCTGTGACGACGGGTCTGATCTTGATTGCCGCCGCGATTGTGCTGATCAACATCCCGCTCAGCAATATCGGCGTGCGCGAGTTCGGGCTTGAGTGGGCCCGCGAATGGCGCACCGAGTACAAAGCGTTGATCAACAAATCTGATTTCGGCGTTCTGCGATATGTGCATTTTCTCGCTCTGGCCTATTTGGCGTGGGTTGCTGCAGGTGACAAAGGTGCGCGGCTTTTGGCCCAAGGCTCCGGCGCTTTGGCGCGCATTTGGCAGCGCACTCTGGCAATCATCCTGAAGGTTGGACAACAATCGCTCGCGGTCTTCGTCGTCTCCATGTTCACAGCGCGCGTCATGGGGTTTGCGATGGACGTGATGGGCCGCGACGTGGCAACCACGCTGCTGGTGAACTTTGCAGGCGCGGCTGTCCTTGTGGCAACGGCCTATGGCGCGGGCTGGTTCAAAACCCAGCCGTGGCGCGCAAGGCCTGCATCATGATGGATCGCCGCACCTTCCTGTCGGTGCTTGCCGCCGCTACGGCGCTGCCCGCGCGCGGCTCTGCCGGAACCAAGGGCATGACCCTCGCCGATGTTGCCACGCCTTTTGACAGGGATATCCTTGCGGAACGCGCCCGCATTCTGGCCACGTTGCCCTATAAGCGCCGTGCGCAAGTGCCGGATGCATGGCTTAACCTGACCTATGACGAATACCGCAAACTGTGGTTTGATACCCGCAATGCGCTGTGGCGCGACACGGACCGCCCGCAACGTGTGGACGTGTTTCATGCGGGGCTCTACTTTCCGCAAGCCGTGCATCTGAATGTGGTCGAAGACGGTCAGGCCCGCCGGATCAACTACGACTTTTATCTGTTTGATAAGACAGATAAATTCCCTGACATCCCTCTGGACGACAGCCTTGGCTACTCCGGCTTTCGCCTTCGCACCGAGCTGGAAAAGAAGGGCATCTTTCAAGAGTACGCCGTGTTCCAGGGTGCCAGCTATCTTCGCGGACACGGGGTGGGGGAAATTTACGGGTTGTCCGCGCGCGGTCTGGCGCTGAAAACGGCCGATCCCATGGGAGAGGAATTCCCCGACTTCACCGATTTCTGGCTTGAGGCGCCCCAGCCGGGCAGCGACACCCAAGTAGTGTATGCGCTGCTTGATAGCCCTTCGGTCACAGGTGCGTATCGCTTTGAAATCCGTCCCGGCGACGTGCTGGAGATGCAGGTCTCCGCGCAGATTTTCGCACGTACGGAGCTGACGCATCTCGGTCTCGCGCCGCTCACCTCCATGTTCCTGTTCGACGACACCATGCGGCAGCGGTTCTCCGACTTCCGCCCTGCGGTACATGACAGCGATGGCGTGCTGATCCACAATGGCGCAGGCGAGGTAATCTGGCGACCCTTGGCGAACCCTACGCGGTTGCAGATCAGTGCCTTTGGCGACAATAACCCGCGCGGGTTTGGCCTGATGCAGCGCAAACGCAAATACTCGGACTTCAACGATCTTGAAGCGCTCTACCACAAACGTCCCGGCGTCTGGATCACGCCGGGCGAGGCGTGGGGCGCGGGCTCTGTCACGCTTGTGGAAATCCCTGCCGATCTGGAAATCTACGACAACATCGTCGCTTACTGGCGACCCGCCACATCGATCAAGGCGGGGCAATCGCATCAGTTCAGCTATGCGATGCATTGGGGCGCGCAGCCTACACCCGAAACGGCGGACATGCCCGTCAAAGTGTTGAACACTGCGATGGGAGGCCGGCCCGAAGGCGGCGAGGTCATCGTCATCGATTTTGCGGATAGCGCCGATGTGCCCGAGGATCTGGGCGAGGTCGAAATTCTGCTGCGCGCCAGTGCAGGCACCCTCACCTCCGGCATTCTGCAACGCAACCCTGAAACCAATGGCCCGCGTCTGGCGTTTACCTTCAAACCCGGCGACGCCTCTTTGGCCGAGTTTCGGGCACAACTGCGCCTGAAGGGTGCCCCCCTTAGCGAAGTGTGGCTGTATCGTTGGACCAAAGCATGACCGTCCAGACACCCAACAAGGCCCCTGTGCTTCAGGCGATGCCGCCCCGCGCGCCGCTGTCCATGCAGGCGCAGGATTTCGCGCAAGCCCCCACAGAACGCCATACCACACCAGCAAAGCAGTCGTCAGGCTGGCGTCTGGCGGTCTTTGGCCCTGCGCTGATTGGCACAGCTTTCCTGATCTACGGCCTTTATGGGTGGCTGGCAGGCAGCGGCATGACCGGGCTGGAGTGGGCATTGCTGACCATGATCGGGGCCACTTTCGTTTGGGTCACCCTGTCGGTCAGCACAGTGGGTGTGGCAGTCGCCGGACTGCTGGCGCGCGAGGCCCATGACGCCCGCACACATCAAGACGCGGCACCGATCGACGTTGCCCTCTTGGTGCCGATCTATAACGAAGTGCCCTGGGATGTCTTTGGCAATGCCGCCGCGATGCTGGATGACCTTGCGCAGCGCAGCGGCGCGCACAGCTACACGCTGTTTGTTCTGTCTGACACTCGGGATGACGCAATTGCAGACCAGGAATGGCAGGCCTTTCGCCAGTTACAGAGCACAGCCCCCCCCGGCATTCGGGTGTTCTACCGCAGGCGCGCCGCCAATACCGACAAGAAGGTCGGCAACCTTGTAGACTGGATCAACGGCTGGGGCGCAGATTTCGAGGCGATGCTGGTGCTGGACGCCGACAGCCTGATGACAGGTCGCGCGATTGAGCGGCTGGCCTCCGAATTGTCCCGCGATCCTGATGCGGGTCTGATCCAGACGTTCCCCGTGCTGATTGGTGCACGGTCGGTTTTTGCCCGCCTCCAGCAGTTTTCCAACATCGCTTACGGCTGGCTGCTGGCCGAAGGGCTAGCACTTTGGGCGCGTTCGGAAGGCAACTATTGGGGCCACAACGCCATCATCCGCACCCGCGCCTTTGCCCAAAGCGCGGGGCTGCCACGGCTTAGCAAACGTGGTGACCTGATCCTGAGCCACGATTTTGTCGAAGCGGGGCTGTTGCGCCGCGCAGGTTGGGGCGTGCGGTTTTTGCCGCGCGTTTCCGGCAGTTACGAGGAAACGCCCGCAACCCTGATCGACTACACGCTGCGCGACCGCCGCTGGTGCCGTGGCAATTTGCAACACCTGCGGCTTTTGGGCACTGCCGGGCTGCATCCCGTCAGCCGCTTTCATCTACTGCATGGGGCGGTTGCCTATCTGCTCAGCCCTGCATGGTTCGTGCTGCTGATCTTCTGGTCGTTGCTGGGCAAGGATGCAGAGACCAATGTCATCCACTATTTCAACGAGACAAACCCCCTGTTCCCCGACTGGCCCCCCGCGATGAGCCATATCGACAGCGCCGTCTTTCTGGTGATCATGTACGCCATGCTGCTGACACCCAAGATCGCGGGTGCAGCCATCATCGCCGCCCGACCTGCCGCCACCCGTGCCTTTGGCGGGCACCGCGCGTTTCTGGGGGCCTTCCTGACCGAGGTTGCCCTGTCCATCGCTTATGCGCCGATCATGATGATCCAACAGACCAAAGCCGTGGTGCGCGCCGCCCTGACCCGCTCGGAGCCATGGTCGCCGCAGCGCCGCGATGCGCGCGGCTATCCGCTGCGCACCTTGCTGGCGTTCCACTGGATCGAGACGGTTCTGGGCATGATGCTGGTCGCGGGTCTGGCTGCGGGTCTGATCTCGCTCTGGCTTATCCCGATTGCGTTCAGTCTGGTGATGGCCGTGCCGCTGTCCGCCCTGTCGGGCGCAAACTTCTCGCGTCGTGCGGGGCTGCGCATGGACAGCCCCAACACCCTGCGCGAACCGGGCATCGTGACGCGTGCCAAAAAGGAACGCGCCTTGTTCAAAGGTCTGTTGGAAGGTCCAAAGGTTCCGGCGGAATAGGCCTCAGTCTGCTGCGACCACGGGCAGCCCTTGTTTCAGCCACCCCGGCCCCGCGCCCGAGCCCAACATCCCTTCGGGCACATCAATGATGCGGGTAAATCCGGCCTTGGCCAGCTTGCGCGTCATGCCGCGCGATCGCACGCCACGGGCGCAAATAAGGGCGATGGCCGCATCCTTGTCTCCCATCACCTGCGCCAGCAAGGCTTCCGTGAAATCAGGGCGGCGCATGTCCAGGGGCACGCCGGCTTCGGGCACGCCTGTGCGGGCCCATTCGTCGGGCCTGCGAATATCAACCAAGGTGATCTTGCCCGCTTTGGCCCGCGCATGGGCGTCACCGACGCTCAGCGCGCCGCCCTCGCCCGCAGATGCGGTCACATTGAACCAGCGCCCGACGCCAAAGGCCGCCGCGATACCCACGGCAGACCCACCCAGCACAAAACCCCGCCGCGACATGCGCGACGGGGCCTTGGGCCGTTCCGGCGGAGGGGACGCCGGAACTTGCGTCATTTCAGCGGTGCGGCACTGCTGAAGTTGGGGATCGCACGATCAGAGGCATCCGCAGCTTCGATACCAACCCAATTGTTCTGGGCAAGAGTGATGTTCCCCGGAATGTCCTCTTCCCAGAACCCCACCACGTTCTTGGTGATGTTGAGGTAGAGCTTGCCATCCACAATCCGCCACAGGTTCGGGTTGCCTGGGACCTTGCCACCTTTGGACACGCCATAGGCGCAGTGGCCGTCATACTGGGGTGCAAACTTGGCCGGATCAGCATCAAAGGTCGCTTTGTTCTCTGCACTGGCAAAGGCAAAGGTCGCGCCGTTGTATTCCGAGGTATATGCCGCCTGACCCGGAACAGCAGCGGGTTGGGACTGGCCCACAGCGACTTGCGGCAGGTCAAAATAGGCGACAACGTCATAGCCCGAGGCGGCAAATCCAGTGCTGTCCACATATTGCTCGCCGGCGAAGGCGGCAGTGGTAAAGGCAAGTGCCGATGCGGCAGCGGCGATGGTCAGGGTAAATCGGTTCATGGGGGCGCTCCTTTGCGATGATGTTGATTGAATCTAGGCGGTGCTTGCGTGGATTACACCTGCACCGCGCCGGTCCTCGCGGGCTTGTGAAAGACGCCCCCCCTTTGCGTGAACACCCGTTATGTCACGGCGCGGATTATTTCAAGATCGGCGGTTTGGACGGGTCCGACCCCGGTGGCATGCGTGGAGTTTGTTGCAATCCCTCGCCTTGCGGCAAGTCGAATCGCAGGCCCACTTTGGCAAGTTTTGCGACTACGGGATCACTTGGCGTGAAAAAGCCTACGTCCATGGCCCCCGCCTCCACACCCGAGAACGTCAGCGCTTCGGACGCCGCACGCACCAGCGCATCCTGCGCGCGCGGGATCGCGCCAACGAAGGCCAGCAAATGCCCGCGCCCGCCGCCGTGGTACGCCACGGCCACCAGAAAAGCACCTGCGGCCATCGCGGTTGCAGTGGCCAGCTTGGCATCGATGGCGGCAATCAGGGTTTCGGGCAGGCCTTTGGGCGGCAAGACGGCCTCAATCCGCGCCTCCACCTGCGCGGGGGCGTGATCCAACGTGTCGCGCAGCCATTCCAACGCCTCGGGCGGCAAGATGATCTCGGACGGGGCCACGCCCAGATTGATCGCGAGCCCAAGTGGCTGCCCTTCCAGCATGGAGGCAATCGCCCGCCCTGAGAGGGCCACATATGGAGCGGGCTTGCCTACATAAGCCGCCAGTCGCGCCGCCCGGTCAAAGACCAACACATGGGCGTCTTCCAGCAGGACCGGATTGATCTGGTCGCCTTCCGGCTCAGCCTCCAGCAGCAAGAACA
>CALAIJ010000172.1 GCA_937923365.1 uncultured Sulfitobacter sp. | reverse complement strand
CATTCTGTCGCTGGGCCACTTCGCATTCTTTGGTCTTGGTGGCTACATGATCGGCATGTGGCTGATGTATGAACGCACGCGTCAGATCGTCGTCAATTCGCTGTCCGAAGGGGTGCTACCCCCGACACCCGAAGAGATCACGGCGGGCATCGGCAACCAGATATTTGGCGTTGTGGGAAGCAGTGAATTCCCACTGATCTGGGCCTTTGCGGACAGTCTGGTGCTGCAACTGGCCTTTGTGGTTCTGGTCCCCGGCATCCTCGCGCTGGTCTTCGGCTGGCTGGCGTTCCGCAGCCGTGTCACTGGCGTGTATCTGTCAATCCTGACACAGGCCATGACCTTGGCGCTGTCGCTCTATCTGTTCCAGAACGCAAGCGGTTTGCGCGGTAACAACGGCCTGTCGGGGCTGCAAAACCTGCCCGGTGTCACCGCCCCGCAATCGGTTGTGTCACTGTGGTTCTTCTGGGCCTCGGCGCTGGCCCTTGGGCTTGGCTACTTGCTGGTGGCTTGGGTGGTCTCGGGCAAGTTCGGTTCCGTCATACGAGGCATTCGTGACAACGAAGCGCGGGTGCGGTTTCTGGGCTATTCAGTCGAGACCTACAAACTGGCGGTCTTCACCCTGACCGCGTGCATTTCAGGCAT
Organism: uncultured Sulfitobacter sp.; assembly: GCA_937923365.1. Lineage (GTDB taxonomy): Bacteria > Pseudomonadota > Alphaproteobacteria > Rhodobacterales > Rhodobacteraceae > Sulfitobacter. The sequence goes on along the minus strand of CALAIJ010000172.1, from coordinate 6,394 downwards.
CGCAGGGGCGCTGTATTACCCGCAGGCGGGCATCATCAACCCTGCCGAAGTTGCCCCCATTGCGTCGATATACCTTGCCGTCTGGGTGGCAATTGGCGGGCGTGGCAGACTTTATGGCGCGGTGATCGGAACGGCTTTTGTCAGCCTTGTCTCAAGTTGGTTCACAGGCGGGCAGGCGCCGGACGTGCCGTTGGGGTTTTACACGGTCAAATGGGTGGACTGGTGGCTTGTCCTGCTTGGCCTCAGCTTTGTGCTGGTCACACTTTTTGCGCCAAACGGCATCGGCGGTCTGATGGATATGCTCAAACGCAAACCAAAGGAGACGGATGTATGAACACCTTGCTCGAGGTCTCCGGCGTCACGGTCAGCTTTGACGGTTTTCGCGCCATCAACAACCTGTCGTTCCAGATCGCGGATGCTGAGCTACGTGCGGTGATCGGCCCCAACGGCGCGGGCAAGACGACGTTTATGGACATCGTCACCGGCAAAACCCGGCCCGATACGGGGCATATCCTGTGGGGCGAGAAAAGCCAGTCGCTTAAGGGGCTGTCAGAGGCCAGGATCGCCCAGGCCGGAATCGGGCGCAAATTCCAGAAACCAACCGTGTTCGAGGAACAGACCGTTCAGGAAAATCTGATGATGGCCCTGCGCAAGAATCGCGCACCTCTGGCAGTCCTGTTCTTCAAGCCGTCCACATCAGACTTTGCGCGCGTTGAAGACCTTGCCGCGCAGATCGGGCTAAGCGACGCACTGCTGCAGGTGTCCGGCGCGTTAAGCCATGGCCAGAAACAATGGCTGGAAATCGGCATGCTGCTCGCGCAAGAGCCGCGATTGTTGCTGGTTGATGAGCCCGCCGCTGGCATGACCCTTGCCGAGCGGGAAAAAACCACCGCAATCCTCGTCGAGGCTGCCAAGACCCGCGCAGTGGTGGTGGTTGAGCACGATATGGAATTTGTCAGGCGCTTGAATTGCAAAGTCACCGTGCTGCATGAAGGCGCGGTTCTGGCCGAGGGTAGCTTGGATCATGTGACGCAGAACCAGGACGTCATCGACGTCTATCTGGGGCGTTAGACTATGTTGGACGTGAAAAACCTGACCCTGCACTACGGCAATTCGCAGATCCTTTATGACGTCTCGATGCATGCGAAATTGGGCGAAGTCACCTGTGTTATGGGAACCAATGGTGTTGGCAAAACCAGTCTGCTCAGGGCGCTTTCCGGCACGCATCCGCGCTCGGGCGGGAACATCACCTTTGGCGGCAAACCCTTGGGCCAAATGGGGGCACATAAGCTGGCCCAGATGGGTGTCGGCTATGTCCCGCAGGGGCGCGATGTTTTCCCTTTGCTGACTGTGCGTGAAAACCTGCAGACGGGGTTTTCCTGCCTGCCCAGATCCGAGCATTTTATTCCGGACGCCATCTTTGAGCTGTTTCCCGTCCTCAGGGAGATGTCGCACCGTCGTGGGGGCGACTTGTCGGGGGGGCAGCAACAACAGCTGGCCATCGCCCGTGCGCTCATTACCAAGCCGAAATTGCTGCTATTGGATGAACCAACAGAAGGCATTCAACCAAACATCATCCAGCACATCGGGAAAGTCATAAGCCTTCTGCGTGATCGCGGCGATATGGCGATTGTTCTGGTGGAACAATACTTTGATTTCGCGTTCGAACTGGCAGATCAGATTGTTGTTCTGCGGCGCGGGCAGGTGATCAAGAACGTGTCGAAGAATGAGATCAAGCGCGAAGATGTTCTGGACATCGTATCTGTCTGACAGGGCATCAGGCGTCAATCGCTTGATTGAACCTGCACGCCGAAACCCCACAGCGTTCCATGATCTATCCAACCTTCATGACAGGATACAGCAAACGACGAAGAGCCGCAGTTGTTCAGGCAAGTTTTCAATCAAGGAAATGTGTGGCTGGGATGGTAGGATTCGAACCTACGGTACACTGTACCAAAAACAGTTGCCTTACCACTTGGCTACATCCCAACTGCGGCGGTAATTAAGGGGCTAGGCTGCGCAGTGCAAGACCGTTTTGGCAAAAATCTGCTATTCCTCGGATGCGTTGACGTTCAGTAGGTCGCTGCGTTCCAGTTCGGCGCGTTCCTGGTCGACAATTTGCTCAAGTTCCTTGTCGGCGCGGTCTTCCACATCCTGCGCAGGGGCAGGGGCTGGCGTGCTTGGGGTTTTGGATACCTTTGGTGCGCTCTTGGGGGCTTTGGCCGCTGCTTCGGGCAAATTCTCGATCCGGTAGCCGGGTAAAGGCGCGCTGATACCTGCGGCGTCATAGGCGGCTTGGGTCAGGCGGATCGCTTCGGAACGGGCCAGTGTGATTGATGTCTCATTCTGGTTGATCCATGCGGTCATTTGCAACGTGACCCAAAAGTCATCCACGCTGTCGATCCAGACCGACACTTCGGGTGAGTTCAGTACAAACGGCAGGCTGTGCAGGGTGTCTTCGGCAAGGTGGCGGGCCTGATCCAGATCACATCCAGGGTCCACGGTCAGGGCAAACTGGAACCGCCGCTCAGCGTTGCGCGAAAAGTTCACGATGCGGCTTTTGAAGACCGTCGCGTTGGGAATTCGGATGTGGTTGCCGTCAAAGCTCAGCAGAATCGTCGCGCGGCTGGTTAGGCGGATGACCTTGCCCGTATCCCCTTGGATTTCCACGGTGTCATTGGGGCGGAACGGCTGGCGGATCGACAGCATGATAGAGGCGATGAAGTTCTCGACCGTGTCGCGCACGGCAAAGCCGATGGCCAGACCCACGATACCCGCGGCCCCCAGAATTCCCGATAGCAATGCAGTGGCATTCACGATGTCCAAGGCGATCACCAGCCCCGCGATGACAAAGAACAACCGCACGATCTGGCGGTAGATATCTGCGATAAATGCGTTGGGGGACAAGCGATCCCAAGGTTGTTTGCGCCGCGCCAGAAAGAAGCCGACCCAAACCACCACGATAAAAACGCCAAGTGCCACCAAGGCCAGTGGCAAGAAGGCGATGATCTGCCAAATGCGGGTTTCGAACCGCTCTAGTGCGGGGTTGATCCGCTCCATGACCTCGGTGGTTTCGGTTACTTCGTTTTCGATGGCCACCACGCCTGCCACGCGGCCTGCAAGATCGTTCAGGCGGGTCGCGGTCGGCTTGTCCAATGTGGTGCCGCGCAAGGTCACAATGCCGGAGGTGACGGTGACAGAGACGTCTTCATAGCCATCCAGTTCGCCCAGAATATCGCGGATGCGCGTGGCAATGGCCGCGTCAGCCGCTGCACTGTCCTCGACGGCGATGGTGCCCGTGGGCTGGTCGGTCTGGGCCGTAAGGGTCAGCGGAAAGGCAAGGCAGAGCAGAAGGGCAAGAACGCGCATTTCGGGTAAATCCGTGGTCGTTTAAATGCCATCACCCTAGGGATGCGACTGAGGCTTGGCAATCAGCAGCGGATCAGAATTGCCCCGTCGCGGGTGCCGTCCTCGACGGCTTCGTGTGCGGCGGCGGTCTGCGCCAGATCGAACACCTGAGCCACGGGGCAGCTCAAAGCGCCTGCCATGAACGCGTCATGCAGGCGTGCAATTGCTGCGTCGCGTGGTGCGCGCGCCAGCAGATAGATCAACACAATGTCGATATCGACCGCTTTGAACAGCAAGGGACCAAAGGGCAGGGTCGGGGCCATGTCCTTGGCCGATCCATAGGCCGCAATGCGCCCGTTTGGCGCAATAATGTCCGCGTCCGCGGCGATGTTCAGGCCAAACTCGACCTCGACGATGGTATCGACGGGTTTGCCGTCGTTTGCGGCCAGCACGGCGGCCGTCAGGTCAGGGGCCGCATAGTCCAGCGCCGCATCTGCGCCGGCAGCTTTGACCCGCGCCATGTCACGCGGACTGCAGGTTGCGATCACCCGTGCACCCCCCCATTTGGCCAGTTGCACGGCCAGCAGGCCCACCGTGCCTGCGCCTCCCTGGACCAGAACGGTGCGGCCTACGACTTCGCCGCCACCAAAGACCGCGTGGCAGGCCGTCAGCCCCGGAATGCCGAAGGACGCCGCAGTTTCGAAATCAATCGCGTCGGGCAGGGTGACAGCCTGATCCGAGGGCAAGGCGATGTGGCTGGCGGCAGTGCCAAAAGCGCGCTGCCATTGGCCGTTCCAGATCCAGACGCGGGTGCCGATGCGGGCAGGGTCCACGCCGTCGCCCACAGCCTCGATCACGCCGGCGCCATCGCTGTGGGGGATGATCGTGTCAAAGGCGGGCTTGGTCACGCCGGGGCGGGTGCCTGCACGGGATTTGACGTCCGAAGGGTTCACTCCCGAGAACGCCAGACGTACCAGAACCTCCCCCGCCTGCGGCTTTGGCGTGTCGATGTCTTTGAGGGTCAGCACATCGCGGGCGGTGCCAAAAGCGGTGTAGGTGATGGCGTGCATGGCGAAGGCTCCTGTTGGGGTTCAGGGGCATCTTTGCGGCAAACGCGGGCGAGGTTCAATCGTGGTTAGTCGCGTATCTCGTGCGGGGCTGCACCCCAAAAGCGGGCTTTGGGGGCCCAGCCTTTGTATCCGCCAGAGCGTAGCTCGCACCATTCGGCGCTGCATTTGCCCAAACGTGCGACCACGCCCAGCTCCAATGCGGCCATCACGGGCGCGGACGGATCGGGGCGCGCATGCAGGGCCAGCATGTCTTTTTCGATAAGCACCGTACGGACACCGGACAAAAGAGAGTAATGTACCCAGCCGCCCATGCCATCTCGGTCCTCAACCCGGCGCCAATGGCCGTGCTCGGCGGTGATGCGCAAAGGCATGTCGCGGCGCTTGTAGACCCAGTCAATGCGGTGGGTCAGCGACGGGCCACGGCGCACGTTCCCTTCGGAGGCCTTCATGGACACAAAGCGCGGCAGAGGCAGATTGGTCACCTGACCCTTGCCTTCGGCGGCCACGGGCGCGGACTGAAGGGTCACAATCATAAGGGACGCCGCAAGGGCGCTTTTGAGGGTCTTGAAGATCATGCTGCCTGCCGATGTGTCTTTTGTTGCTCTTTTGCGGCGCGGGGTTCTTGTGCCCCGTCGCTGCTTGGGACACCATGACCAAAGGTGCAGCTTGCGCCAAGTGTCAGGAGGGGCCGATGTCAAAAAAACGTCTGAGTGTTGTCGTCACGCGACGGTTGCCGGAAGCGGTGGAAACCCGCCTGTCCGAATTATTCGATGTCACCTTGCGCAGTGACGACACACCAATGACCCGTGAAGAACTGGTTGCGGCGGTACAGACGGCGGATGTTCTGGTGCCCACTGTCACCGATGAAATTGATGCAGCCCTTCTGGGGCAGGCCGGAGATCAGCTGCGCCTGATCGCCAACTACGGGGCGGGTGTGGATCACATTGATGTGGCCACAGCGCGCCAACGCGGTGTGTTGGTCAGCAATACCCCCGGCGTTTTGACCGATGACACGGCTGACATGACCATGGCGCTGATTTTGGCAGTTACACGGCGCATGTCCGAGGGCATGGCCATGATGCAGCAAAACAAATGGTCCGGCTGGGCGCCGACGGCTTTGCTGGGCGGGCGCGTCAGCGGGCGGCGGCTGGGTATTCTGGGCATGGGCCGGATCGGGCAGGCTGTTGCACGCCGCGCACAGGCCTTCGGGATGCAGGTGCATTACCACAACCGCAGGCGCCTGCACGAGCAGATCGAATCCGGTTTGGAAGCCACCTATTGGGAGAGCCTTGACCAGATGGTTGCGCGGATGGATGTCATTTCGGTCAACTGCCCGCATACGCCGTCCACGTTTCATCTGATGAACGCACGGCGCTTGAAGCTGATGAAGCCAGAGGCGGTGATCGTCAACACCTCGCGCGGGGAAGTGATCGACGAGAATGCGCTGACACGGATGCTCCGCGCAGGCGAGATCAAAGGTGCCGGTCTTGATGTCTACGAGCACGGGGTCGAGATCAACCCGCGCCTGCGCGCACTGGAGAATGTCGTGCTGTTGCCGCATATGGGTTCAGCCACGCTCGAAGGGCGTATCGAGATGGGCGAGAAGGTCATCATCAACATCAAGACCTTCGACGACGGGCACCGTCCGCCCGATCAGGTTGTGCCCGCGCTCTTGTAAGCGTGGCGCCCTGCCGTTGAGGGTATTGAGCGGGCAAGCCCGCACATCTTTGTTTGATTGAGGCTCTGCCTCAAACTCCGGGAATATTAGGGCCAGAAAAAGGAAGATGTGCAGATGGGTAAGTTGCTGACAATGATTGCGTTGCTGGTGGCGGGCGGTGTTGCCGCCCAGCAGGCCGCGGACGCAGTCGCACCGGAGGCTGCCGGGGCAGGGGCGTTTCAGGGCATGTCGGCGCAGGTGACAGCCGCCTTTGAGGCCAAGACAAGCGGGCAGCCTGTGGTCGCGCAGAACTGGATGG
>CALAIJ010000171.1 GCA_937923365.1 uncultured Sulfitobacter sp. | reverse complement strand
ATGTTTGCTGTGGCAGCCATCGGATCGATGATGGCGCTGGCCGCCGAAGGTCGTGGCCGCCGTGAAGGCACCCGCATGGGGCTTTGGGGCGCAGCACAAGCCATTGCCGCAGGCTTTGGCGGTCTGACAGGGGCGGCGTTGGTGGACATCATGCGCGGGCTGCAATCGGACGCGACCGCCTTTGGCACCGTATTCATTATAGAAGCGCTTCTTTTCATGGCCGCCGCCGTGATGGCCATGCGCATCATGCAACACAAGCCTGCGTCGCTGGGCGCTGTCGTTCCGGGAGAATAGATATGTTTGACGTCGTCGTAATCGGGGGTGGCCCGTCAGGTGCCACCGCAGCAGAAGACCTCGCGCGCTCGGGCTTCAAGGTTGCCTTGCTGGACCGCGCAGGCCGCATCAAACCCTGTGGTGGCGCGATCCCGCCTCGGCTGGTGGCTGACTTTGATCTGCCTGACGCGCAGATGGTGGCCAAGATCAACACAGCGCGGATGATCTCTCCGACGGGTCGCAAGGTCGATATCCCGATCGAGAACGGCTATGTCGGTATGGTCGACCGCGAACACTTTGACGAATTCCTGCGCGAACGTGCAGCTTCGGCGGGGGCCGAACGTGTGACAGGCACGTTCAAGGAAATCCGCCGCGACGGTGAGGCGACCTTTGTCACTTACCGCGACAAAGCCAGCGGCGAGACGCGCGAATTGCAGACCAAGCTGATCATCGGCGCGGATGGTGCCCGTTCAAACGTGGCCCGTGCCGAAGTGCCTGGCGGCGAGAAGATCCCCTACGTGATCGCGTATCACGAGATCATCGAGGCACCAGCCGCCACAGCCAATTACGATCCCACCCGCTGTGATGTGATCTATGATGGCGACATCTCGCCCGATTTCTACGGTTGGGTCTTTCCTCATGGCCATTCGGCAAGCGTCGGAATGGGCACTGAAATTGACGGTGTCGACCTCAAGGAAGCCACCGCCAAGCTGCGCGCAAACGCAGGGCTTGCCGATTGCAAAACCATCCGCCGCGAAGGCGCACCTATCCCTCTGCGTCCCATGGACAAGTGGGACAATGGCCGCGATGTAGTGCTGGCGGGTGATGCGGCGGGCGTCGTCGCACCCTCCTCTGGTGAGGGGATCTACTACGCAATGGTGGGCGGCCGTGTTGCGGCCACAGCCGCCAGCGCCTGCCTGACGTCGGGACGCGCCAAGGATCTGCAACTGGCCCGCAAGCTGTTCATGCGCGAGCACAAGCAGGTGTTTCGCGTATTGGGCGCGATGCAGAATGCCTACTACCGCAGTGACGAACGTCGCGAGCGGTTTGTATCATTGTGCCACGATGTGGACGTGCAGCGCCTGACCTTTGAGGCTTACATGAACAAGAAGCTGGTCAAAGCGCGGCCCCTTGCCCACCTCAAAATCGGCATCAAGAACCTTGCACACCTCAGTGGCATCGTGGCAGTGACGCGGACGTAATTTCAGATGGACGGAAGCACCCTGCCCCAGATCATGATCCCCGCTTGGGTCGATGGCACCCTCACGCCTGTGGAAAAGCTGGCCGCGCATCAGCGCGGATTGCGCCACCTGGCTGTGTCCGTGTTTGTGATGCGGCGCGGTGCGGTGCTGATCCAGCGGCGCGCCTTGTGCAAATACCACACGCCGGGCTTGTGGGCGAACACCTGCTGTACGCACCCCGAATGGGATGAAGATCCGATGGCTTGTGCCCACCGTCGCGTGGCCGAAGAGCTGGGCATCACCGGCCTTCAGCTGGAGCATCGCGGAGAGGTCGAATACCGCGCTGATGTCGGCAACGGTCTGATCGAACACGAAGTGGTGCAGGTCTACGTTGCCGAAGCAGGTGACGACATGCCAATGGCCCCCAATCCGGACGAGGTCATGGACACCGAATGGATGGACATGGACGCCTTACGCACCGCGATTGCGAAAGACCCCCCGCGTTTCACCCCATGGCTGCGGATTTATCTGGAGCAGCATGCGAAGACGATTTTCGGCTAGGTTTTCCCGCCCGGAATCAAGGTCGCTTGCGACCATCGGGCAGCGGCAGCGCCACCCACGGGCTGCGACTGCCCTTAAGTGACGCGCGACCGCACCCCATCGACCCCTGCTGCCTGCAAAGCGGTGGCCGCGATATCCGTGGCCGTCAGCCCGGCGTCGGCATACATCGCATCGGGGGCGGCCTGATCGATGAACCGGTCCGGCAGGGTCATGGTGCGAATGCCCAGATTGCCATCCAGCAACCCTTCGCCCGCAAGATCGTGCAGGACCATCGCGCCAAAACCGCCACGCGCGCCTTGCTCGACAGTGATCAATGCCCGATGGCCACGCGCCAGACGGTGCAGCAAGTCGCGGTCCAATGGTTTGGCAAAACGTGCATCGGCCACAGTGACGCCAAGTCCCTGAGCTTCCAGCAGATCAGCGGCCTTGAGGCTTTCCGACATATGCGCGCCGAACGACAGGATTGCGATATCGGACCCTTCGCGCAGCACACGGCCCTTGCCGATCTCCAGCACGTCGCCCTGTTCTGGCAAGGACACACCGGTGCCAGCACCGCGCGGGAAGCGGAATGCGATAGGCCCGCTGTCATGCTGGGCGGCGGTGGCGACCATGTGCATCAGCTCCGCCTCATCAGCGGCGGCCATGACGGTCATGTTTGGCAGCGCGCTCAGGTAGCCCACATCGAACGATCCCGCGTGGGTCGCCCCGTCCGCACCAACCAATCCGGCGCGGTCGATAGCAAATCGCACGGGCAGGTTTTGCAAAGCGACGTCATGCACGATCTGGTCGTAGCCACGCTGTAGGAATGTGGAATAGATCGCGCAGAAGGGCCGCAATCCGGAGGCTGCCATACCTGCGGCAAAAGTGACCCCGTGCTGCTCGGCAATGCCGACGTCAAACATCCGCTCGGGATGCGTCTTGCCAAAGATATCAAGGCCCGTCCCCGACGGCATCGCGGCGGTGATGGCGACGATCTTGGGGTCTGCACTGGCCGCCTGTGTCAGGGCCTGCCCGAAGACGGAGGTGTAGCTGGGCGCATTGGCCTTCTTCTTGGCCTGCGTTCCGGTGGCAACGTCAAAAGTGCCGACGCCGTGATACTTGTCTGCGGATTGCTCGGCGGGGGCATAGCCTTTGCCTTTGACCGTGCAGCAATGGATCAGAACGGGACCCGTGGCGCGCGTGCGCGCAGCACTCAGGACAGCCATTAATTGCTCCATATCGTGGCCGTTGATGGGGCCGACATACTGAAAACCCAGTTCTTCGAACAGCGTGCCTTGGGCCCCGACTGCGCCCGTCACCAATTGCCGCGCGCGGCGGGCGTGATCGCGCAAGGGGCCGGGCAACGCCGCCTCGAACCCTTCGGCGACCTGCTGCAACTGCCCCACGGGAGAGCCGTAGAGACCGGAAAGATACTTGGACATTGCCCCCACGGGTGGCGCAATCGACATCTCGTTGTCGTTGAGGATGACAAACATGCGGCGGCCCATCGCACCTGCGTTGTTCATCGCCTCATATGCCATGCCCGCACTGATGGAGCCATCGCCGATCACGGCAATCGCGTCCCCTGTGGGCTGACCCATGTCGCGCCCGACGGTAAAGCCCAGAGCGGCAGAAATGGAGGTGGAACTATGCGCTGCACCAAAGGGATCGTATTCGGATTCGCTGCGTTTTGTGAAACCCGACAGGCCGCCCTCTTGGCGGAGCGTGTTCATGCGGTCACGACGACCGGTAAGAACCTTGTGCGGATAGCACTGGTGGCCGACATCCCAGACAAGTTTATCGCGGGGCGTGTCGAACACAGCGTGCAGCGCAACCGTCAGTTCAACCACGCCAAGCGATGATCCAAGGTGCCCGCCTGTCTGGGCAACCGCGCCAACGACTTCGCTGCGCAATTCATCGGCAAGGCGACGCAAATCGGGGACAGACATGCTACGCAAATCTGCGGGGGATGTGATCCGGTCCAGTAGGGGTGTGTCAGTCATGGCGAGGGCTCCTTTGGCGAGAAGGTGCCCGTTGGCCCGGGAACAGGAGCGTTAGCGGAAAACCGAAAACGCTACCTGCCTCCCGTAGCCAACAGGACGCGTCAGAGCGGCCAGTCGCTCTGACATTTCCACGCGCACCCAGGGACAGGGGCTTGTGGAACTGGCAGGCCCGGACGCAACTGGCATGCGCGCCCGGACCAATTCGGTTAGGCGATCTGGTCCGCCTCTAGACGCAGCTCATATGAAAACGGCGTGGGGTCTTCGGTGTCGCGCGATTCCTCAGGCAGCATAGTGCCGATCCAGTACAGCGCGAGCATGCCAAACAGCAGGGCCAGACAGGCAACGGCAGCATATCCCGCCCCGCGCAGCATCAGCATCAGCACATCAGCGCTCAGACGGAAACTGCTGGCTTCACCTGTGCGGAGGTAGTCGTGGTTATCACTCATGGTGAGTTCTCCTATCAATCAAGCGGCGCGTAGCCGTGTTCCTGTGCCCAGACAAACCAGTTGTCCACGACCGTACCCGTCAGCAGGATACCGATACCGCCCGTAAGCGTAGTCAGTACCGCAAACCACCACGCCCAGCGGTGAATGCCTTCCATCGTGGCGTTGAAACCCATGGTCCAGCGCCAGAACAATGCCGCACGTTCAGAGGCCGTACCGCGGTCCACGATCTGCTCGATCTCGCGCTCGCCACCATAGCGGCTGACGGCCAAAATTGTAGCACCGTGCATCGCGAACAGCAGGGCGGATCCATAGAGGAACGCAATGCTAAGGGCATGGAACGGGTTGTAGAACAGGTTGCCGTAGGTCAGCGAAAACAGGTTGGTCCAGTCAAGGTGCGGGAAGATGCCGTAGGGCACAGCCTCGCTCCACGAGCCCATGAGGACAGGACGGAAGAGGCCCAGCACAAGGAACAGCCAGATCGCTGAGGCAAAAGCCCATGCAACGTGTTTGCCCATGCCCAGTTCTTCGGCGCGCAGGTAGGTGCGTATCCACCAGCTGATGACGGACACCAATAAGAAGAAGCTGGCGATGATCCACCAACCGCCTTCGTTCAGCGGTGCAAAGCCAAGGCCGTATTCTTCGCCCGGAGGCTCAAGCGCCAGC
>CALAIJ010000170.1 GCA_937923365.1 uncultured Sulfitobacter sp. | reverse complement strand
GATCCCGACACCCCGATGCGGCGCGCTTTTCAAGCGCAAACCCTGATGCGCAAGGATGGCGAGGATCACATGCGCGAGCGCATGGCGATGGCACCGGCATTTGCCCCAAAAGTGATCCAGAACGACTGGCTGCCGCGCTATGCGGCAATTGCCAAAGACTACGTCAGCCGTCTGCCACGCGGCGAAACAGTGGATATTTTCCCAGCGTTGGCAGGCCCTTACGCCGCGCGCGGGCTTGCTGTGATCCTCGGACTGGAGGCGGCCACAGACGCACAGATGCAGCGCTGGAGCCAGGCTTTGATCAACGGGGCAGGGAACTTTGGTTGGGCAGACGCGCCCTTTGTGGCCTCTGATGCGGCCAATGAGGAAATGAACGCGTTGATGGACGGCTTGCAAGACCGCTACCGCGCAGCGCCCGATAACTCGGCACTGTCTGTCATGCTGAACGCATCAGATCCGATCGCGCAGTCGCAAATCTATTCCAACATTAAGATTGCCATCGGCGGCGGCATTAACGAGCCGCGAGATGCGCTCATGACGATTCTATACGGCTTGCTGACCAATCCCGATCAACGCACCGAAGTGCAGCGCAACGACGATTGGCTAAAAGCCTTTGAGGAGGGGATCCGGTGGGTTGCACCGATTCAGGTCTCATCGCGACGGGTCACTCAAGACACGGAAATTCGTGGTTACCACATTCCCAAAGGCGATACGCTGATGACCATTCAAGCCAGCGCGTGCCGTGACGAAGAGATTTACGGCGACGGCGAAAGCTTTGACGTCTACCGCCCGTCAAAGCCGCATCAGGCGTTCGGCAACGGTCCACATTTCTGCCAAGGCACCCACGTGGCGCGCCGCGCTGTCGGACAGATCATGCTGCCGATGCTGTTTGACCGCTTTCCAAATATGCACTTGCCCAATGTGGAAGATGTGATCTGGAGCGGCTTTGCTTTCCGCGGACCTGTCCGGATGCCGGTATATCTGGGCTGATGTGAGGGGGCATTTGGTGTCCTTCAGCTAATATTGGCAATACTTATAATCAGTATTATGTAAATATTGCATTTCTGTAGAGCATTGATATTACGCGCTATACTGCCTAGCCAAGCGCATATCCAGTGCCGCGCACGGTCCGGATCGGGTCGTTCCCCCCGTGCTGCATCAGCGCTTTGCGAAGCCGCGCCACATGAACGTCGACCGTACGCGCATCCACATAGATATCGCGGCCCCACACGTGATCGAGCAGCTGGTCACGACTGAACACGCGCGCTGGCTGCTCCAGCAACGTGGCAAGCAAACGGTACTCTGTCGGACCCAGCTTGAGCGATTGCCCATCGCGCTGCACACGGTGCTGTTCGGGATCAAGCTGGATGTCACCGTAGGTCAGCACCTGTCCGACCGACGCAGGTTTTGAGCGCCGCAACTGCGTCCGTACCCGCGCCATAAGCTCGCGCAGCGCATAGGGTTTGATCACATAATCATCCGCACCGGTGTCGAGGCCGCGCACGGTATCAACTTCCTCAGAGCGTGCGGACAGCATGATAACGGGGATCGCACGTGTGGCGGCGCGCGTCTTGAGTTGACGACAGACTTCAAGACCGCTCATCAACGGCATCATCCAGTCCAGAATGACCAGATCGGGCGGATTTTCGGCAACAAGCACCATCGCTTCTTCGCCGTTCTCAGCGCGTGTGACGGCAAAGCCTTCGGCCTCCAGATTGTAGGCAAGAACCTCGCGCTGCGCGGGCTCGTCCTCGACCAGCAGGATATTGGGCTGGGGGGAAGGCACGGAAGCTATCCTTTTGATACGATGGAGGTTTTATCTGCCTTGGGACGCGCATCGTCAGGGTGTTGACCTGTGACCAGATAGACCGTCTGCTCGGCGATGGCAGTCACGTGGTCGCCCATCCGCTCGACGTTTTTGGCGATGAAATGCAGGTGCATACAGGCCGTGATATTGCTTTGATCCTCCATCATGTAGGTCAGGAACTGGCGGAACAATCCGTTGTACATCTGGTCGACGTCCTCGTCCCGGGCAATGACGGCCATGGCAAGGTCAGCGTCGCGCTGGATATAGGCGTCAAGCGCGTCTTTCAGCATCCCTTCGACGGTTTTGGCCATCCGGCGGATCGAACCTGTGCTGTCGTTGACGGGGTCCATTTGCGCCAGAACGCCTGTGCGCTTGGCCATGTTCTTTGCGTAATCCCCGATGCGTTCCAGATTGGCGCTGATCTTGATTACGCTGAGGATGAGGCGCAGATCAATCGCCGTGGGCGCGCGCAGGGCGATGACGCGGGCGGCCCGTTCGTTGATCAGATCCTCAAGGGCATCGATGGCCTTGTCCCCTGCCCGCACGTCTTCGGCCAGTGCTTCGTCGCGGGTTTCAAGGCTTTGCGCGCCCAGACGAATGGCATCCTCAACAAGGCCACCCATTTTCATGATCTGGGCCTGAACGGCTTCAAGATCGCGGTCAAAGGCGGAGGCAATGTGTTGATTTGACATGTTTTTATCCAATCCGTCCGGTGATGTAACTCTCGGTGCGCGGGTCTTCGGGGCTGGTGAATATTTTGTCGGTCTCGCCGAATTCAACCAGATTTCCCAGATGGAAGAAGGCTGTCTTCTGGCTGACCCGTGCGGCCTGCTGCATCGAATGGGTGACGATCACGACAGAATAGTTCTGCCGCAACTCGTCGATCAATTCTTCGACCTGCGCAGTGGCGATCGGATCAAGGGCCGAGCATGGCTCATCCATCAGTAGCACTTCGGGTTCTGTGGCAACAGCACGTGCGATGCACAGGCGTTGTTGTTGGCCGCCGGAAAGACCGGTGCCGGGGGCTTGCAGGCGGTCTTTGACCTCGTCCCAGATCGCACCACGGCGCAAGGCGCGCTCCACGATATCGTCCAATTCAGCCTTATTGCGCGACAAACCGTGAATGCGCGGGCCGTATGCCACGTTGTCATAGATCGATTTCGGGAACGGGTTCGGCTTTTGGAATACCATCCCGACCTTGGCGCGCAACTGCACCGGATCAACAGCGCGGTCATAGATGTCTTCGCCATCAATGCGGATGTCGCCGGTCACGCGGCAAACATCAATTGTGTCGTTCATCCTGTTGATACAACGCAGAAAAGTTGATTTTCCACAGCCCGAAGGACCGATGAAAGCGGTGACGGTTTTGTCCTCGATATCCACGTTCACGTCTTTGATGGCGTGGTTGTCGCCATAGTAGACCTGCACGTCGCGGGCCGCGATTTTGACGTTTGTGTCAGTCACATTGTTCTCCGAAGTCATGTTCTAGCCCTACCAGCGCCGCTCAAAACGGCGGCGCAGCAGCACTGCGATCGCGTTCATTGTGATCAGAAAGACCAGCAGGATGATGATGCCGCCCCAAGCGCGTTCGTAGAATGCCGGGTCTGCGCGTTTTGCCCACTCGTAAATTTGCGCGGGCATCGCGGAATTCGGGGCCATCAACCCGTCCGCCAGCGTCTCTGGTGCGTTTGACGCGATAAAGCCCACCATGCCGATCAGCAGCAACGGTGCGGTTTCGCCCAAAGCCTGTGCAAGGCCGATGATTGTACCAGTCAGGATACCGGGGGCGGCCAAGGGCAAGACGTGGTGGAACACCGACTGCATTTTCGAGGCCCCTACCCCAAGAGCCGCATCGCGGATACTGGGCGGCACGGATTTCAGCGAGGCCCGCGTTGAGATGATGATCGTCGGCAATGTCATCAGCGTTAGGACCAAACCACCCACCAAAGGTGCCGAATTCGGCAGGTGCATGTAGTTGATGAACACTGCGAGGCCCAAGATACCAAAGACAATCGACGGGACCGCCGCAAGGTTTGAGATATTCACCTCGATGATGTCCGTGATCCAGTTCTTGGGCGCGAATTCCTCCAGATAGATGCTGGCCGCCACCCCGATCGGCAATGCCAAAGCCAAGACCACAAGCATCATGAACAGTGAACCGATCATGGAGACCCCCATGCCCGCAGCCTCTGGCCGCGCGTCGGACGCATCAGCGCCCGTAATGAAGGCCAGATTGAACTTTTTCGCAATGGACCCGTCCGCAACCAAGGCATCTACCAGATCCAATTGGGCGGCGTTTATGTTCTTGTCGTTGGCAATGCTCTCGCGGGTCACGCGGCCTTTGAGATAGCCATCGACGCGCCCGCTGGCGAGGAATTCAAATTCAACCGTGTCGCCGATCTGGTCCACATTGGCCAAGACGTAGTTACGCAACTCTGCGGCGGCGTCTTTCGACAGCAATCCTGCCATGGCCTTGGATTTCAGCGCCGTTTCGATGCCGGCCTCTGCCACCTTTGCCTCAAACGCGTCTTTCAGCAGCGGCGCATAGCCGAAGGTGGAGACCTTTTTGATATCCGCCAGATCGCGGTTGCCCTTTTTGTCCAGCTTTCCTTCGGTCAGCGTCACCGGCAATGTCACAAAGGTCTGCTGAAACGCGCCCGTGCCACGCCCGATAATCGTGACCAGCAGGATCACCAGCATCAGCAGGCCCACAGCGATTGCCGCCATGCCATATGCTTTGAAACGGGTCTCTGCGCGGTTGCGTTTGGCGGTGCGGGCGTCTTGCACCAGAAGGGAGGATTTGGTCATTCGTACTGCTCCCGATATGTGCGCACGATGTACAACGCGATCACGTTCAGCCCCAGCGTCAGCACGAACAGCGTCAGGCCAAGGGCGAAGGCCACAAGTGTCTCTGGGCTGGCAAAGTCCGTGTCGCCCGTCAACTGGCTGACGATGCGTGTGGTGATGGTGGTCATCGCCTCAAACGGGTTGCCCGAGATGCGGGCGATGGCCCCTGCCCCCAGGACCACGATCATCGTCTCGCCAATGGCACGGGACGCGGCCAGCAATATCGCGCCCACGATACCCGGCAAGGCTGCGGGCAGCACCACTTGCCGCACGGTCTCCGATTGCGTCGCACCAAGGCCAAAGGACCCGTCGCGCAGGGATTGCGGGACCGCATTAATGATGTCGTCAGACAAAGAGGACACAAACGGGATCAGCATGATACCCATCACCAAGCCTGCCGTCAGAACGGCTGTCGCCCCCGACATCCATTCCACGCCCAGCAGCCCTTCGTCGCCACGGCCAAAGATGCTGACAAGAAACGGACCCACCGTCAGCAGGGCAAAGAGACCGTACACAATCGTCGGGATCCCGGCGAGAATTTCGAGCAGAGGCTTGGCCACAGCGCGCACCTTCGGGCCTGCGTATTCGCTCAGATAAATCGCGGCGAACAGCCCGATTGGCACAGCCACCAACAAGGCCACGATGGAGATATAAAGTGTGCCCCAAAGCAGTGGCAGAATGCTCAGGTCACTGTCACCGCGAAAGTTCGGCGCCCACGTCGTGCCCAGAAAGAAGTCTTTCCAGTCATGCAGGCGGAAGAAATTGATCGATTCAAACAGCATCGACAGCACGATGCCCACGGTGGTCAGAATGGCCAGCGACGCGGCCACGATCAAAAGCACCAAGATGCCCCGCTCAACCACGTTGCGGGCGCGGAAGGCGGGATCAGCAGCCCGCAAGGCCAATGCCGCGCCGCCCAAAGCAAGGACCAGAACGACAATCGCCATCCACGACTGGCCTTTGGTTTTCAACCCGCGGGAGGCTTCGGCCGCTTGCAGAACATAGGGTTTCACATCTGACCCAAGCGCCACGCCAACGCTGCCCAGTGTTTCGCGCAAGCCCGAAGGGTCATCTGCCATCGCGGCGATGTCTGCGCGCTTCAAGGCACCTTGTGCTACTGCAACGTCAAGCCCGTCCGCCACACGCTTTACGTCCGACAGGATCAGGCTTTGGGTGCCTGCGCTTGTGATCTCCGCGGCGGGGATCAGGGGCAGCACGGCGTTTTGCACGACCATGGGCTGCGCCAGCATCCAGATGACCATCACCCCAAGGGCGGGCACGGCCGCGAACATCGCTGCGGTCATGCCGTAGTAGCGCGGTAGGGAGTGCAGGCCGCGCGCATCCCCTCCGGCGCGCGTCATGGCCCGTGCGCGTGTCAACATATACCCCACGGCAGCAATCACCCCGACGGCGATCAGCAAGGCAAGCGGCAGAGGCAGGCCGATAATCTGGAGGGCGGCTGTCATGGTCTTGGTCTTATCCCAGTGGGCGTGGCGGTAAAAGGCCGGAGCAGTGCTGCGCCGGCCAGTTTTGGATTATTTCGCTTGGTGTCAGGAGCCGCCGGTGATCACGGTCTCATCAGCGACGATTGTTTGTGTCGCCTCAAGCTCGGGATCAGAGACAAGACCGTATTCGGCCAGCGGGCCATCGGGGCCTGCCACCTCATCAGCTACAAAGAATTCTGCGTATTCTTTCAGGCCGGGGATGACGCCGATATGCGCCTTCTTGATATAGAAGAACAGCGGTCGCGAAACGGGGTATTCACCCGATGCGATACTCTCTGTCGAAGGCTCAACCCCGCCCATGGTGGCCACCTGCAGCTTGTCTGTATTGTTCTCGTAGAAGGCCAGCCCAAAAACGCCAATGCCGTCCTTGTTGCTTTCGATGCGGGCCAGCGTCTCGGTGTAATCGCCATCAATATCGACCGTCTTGCCGTCGGTGCGCAGACCGATGCAGGCTTTCTCGGCGGCTTTTTTGTCATCGCCGTTGGCCGCTTTATAAAGGTCAAAATCGCCTGTTTCTTCGCACCCGGCAAGGATCACCTTGTCTTCGAAGACTTCGCGCGTACCGTGCTTGGTGCCCGGAATGAATGCCTGAATGGGCTGCGCGGGGAAGTCTGCGTTGACCTCGTTCCACATGGTGTAGGGGTTATCGACCAGTTTGCCGTTGACAGCCACTTGTGCGGACAGGGCCTTGTACCAATCGGTTGGTGTGAAGGCGAAACCGTTGCCATTGATGTCGCTGGCAAAGACGATCCCGTCATAGCCGACGCGCACCTCGATGATGTCGGTCACGCCGTTCTCGGCGCAGACGGCCATCTCGGAAGGCTTGATCTGGCGCGACGCGTTGGCGACATCAATTGTGTTCTCGCCCACGCCCTCGCAAAACCGCTTGAGACCCGCAGAAGATCCACCTGATTCCACGACCGGCGTCGGGTAGTCAAAGTTTTCGCCAAAGGCTTCGGCCACGATGGAGGCATACGGCAAAACCGTGGAGGATCCGGCGACCTGAACCTGATCACGCGCCATGGCGGCGGTGGCGGAAAGGGCGGCAATGGCCAGGGTGGATGTGGTCAGCGTTTTCAGTGACATGAGCGTCTCCTGTCAGATGTAGCAGTCAAAGGAGCCTCCTCGTGAGGTCCTTGTGCGCATTTTTACGCGCGCGTTGCTGAGCTTTTGTGACAGTTACATTACAGTTTTATGACAGTTGTCGGTTTCAGGTGAAAAATGCGGAAACGGGACGCTATGCGCTGTCTGCCACGGCCTCCGCCGGTAGAATGACAGTAAATTCAGCACCCTGCCCCACCTCAGATGTGATCTTGAGCCGCCCGCGATGGCGGTTCAGGATGTGTTTCACAATGGCCAGACCCAGCCCCGTTCCCCCCATTGCGCGGCTGCGGTGATTGTCTGCGCGATAAAACCGCTCCGTCAGGCGCGGCAGGTGTTGCGGATCAATCCCCGGCCCATAGTCGCGCAGGCTGATGCGAATGGCAGGGCCACGCAGCGCAAGGTCATGTGCGACGGTTTCGGCCGAGACATCAATCCGCACCCCCGCACCCCCGTATTTCACGGCGTTTTCGACAAGGTTGGTGAAGACCTGCAACAACTGGTCTGAATCCCCCAACACATGCAACGGCCTGGTGCTCTGATCGAAGGTCAAAGTAACATCAGCTTCGTCCAGCAACTGTTTGAGATTGCGAAATGTTATGGTCAAAATATCTGTCAGATTGATACGCTGGGTGGGCCGCACGCGCCCTTCTGCCTCAACGCGGCTGAGCGACAGCAGATCACCGATCAGACGGTTCATACGCTCTGCCTCATCGCGCATGATGTCCAGGAACCGCGTGCGCGCGGCGGCATCTTCCCGTGCTGGCCCCTGCAAGGTTTCGATGAACCCCATCAAAGAGGTCAGCGGCGTGCGCAATTCGTGGCTGACATTGGCGACAAAATCGCGCCGTATTTGACCTGCCTGAGTCATCTGCGTGACGTCCTGAAAGGTCACGACAACCAACCCGCCTGCCCGTTGCAAATGCACATCATAAGTCACGTCATCCCGCGCCAGATAGGTGACTTCGCGCGGGTGATCATCAGCAAGACAAAGCTCGACCGCGTCGACAACCGCGGGCTGGCGCAACACGGTCACGAAATGGCGCATCACGGCGCCCTGTCCCAGCAACCCTTCGGCCAAGCCGTTGACCCCGGCGATGCGCTCTGTTGCGTCGATGACCAGCGTGGGCATCGGCAGTGCCTCGATCAGGGTCGCAAGGGGCGCATCGGTCATGTTGCTACAGTGGTTTCAGGTCACGCCGGAACCGTGCCGCGTTCTGCGTGTAGTGGCGCGCTGAGGCTGTCAGGCCGGCGATGGCCTGCGCGTCCAACTGGCGCACAACCTTGCCCGGGGCCCCCATGACCAGCGATCCGTCTGGGATTTCCTTGCCTTCGGTGATCAGCGCACCTGCACCGATCAGGCAATTCTTTCCGATCTTTGCGCCATTAAGCACAGTGGCCCCCAT
>CALAIJ010000169.1 GCA_937923365.1 uncultured Sulfitobacter sp. | reverse complement strand
GAATGCGCGCGCATTGCCGAATTGCCCAATATCGTCGCCATCAAATACTCCGTCCCGCGCGAGATGTATGTCCGGCTGACACAGATGGTCGGGGACAAGATACAGGTCAGTACTTCGCTTGAAGATGACTGGCTGGATAACATCGAGGAACTTGGCTGGAAGCTGTATCTCTGTTCGTCGCCCCCCTATCAGTTGCAGACTAAGAACGACCGTAGGATGCATGACTATACGCAGGCCGCCTTCGCCGGAGATTTTGTCAAAGCGCGCGAGATTTCCCGCAGCCTTGATCCTGTCCGCGCCGCCATCAAGGCAACCAAACCCGCAGGCAAGCCCACTGCACACGGCAAATACTGGCAAGAATTGCTGGGCCAGACGGGGGGCCATGTGCGCCACCCGATGCTTGAACTGACTAAGCAGGAAAAGGCAGCGACGAAGGCAGCATTCGAGGGGTGCGGCCTGAGACTGTAGGCCGAGCCGCCCGTTGCGTCCAAAGACGGGGCGGGTGGTCATCACCATTTCGGTCGGATAGTTAATCCGCAAAAGCCAAAGGATATCCCAATGACAGATTTCTCCAAAACCCGCGCGATGTTCGAAATGCCCGAGGGGATGATCTATCTCAATGGCAATTCCCTGGGTCCGATGCCCAAGTCGGCGCCTGCCAAGATCGCGGACTTCATGAACAATGAATGGGCGACAGAATTGATCCGTGGCTGGAACACCAAAGGCTGGTTCATGCAGACCAATACCCTGGGCGACCGGATTGGCAAACTTGTGGGCGCGGAGCCCGACAGCATCGTCGTTGGCGATACCTTGTCGATCAAGGTTTTTCAGGCAGTTGCGGCGTGCCTTGCCCTGCGGCCCGACCGCAAGGTGATCCTGTCGGACAACGGCAACTTCCCGACGGACCTCTATATGGTCGAAGGCTTGGTCAAACTGAAAGACGCAGGCTACGCCTTGCGCACGCCCGACCCTCAAGACGTGATGGACCAGATCACCGACGAGGTCGCCTGTGTTATGCTCACGGAAGTGGACTACCGCACAGGCCGCAAGCACGACATGAAAGCGATCATCGAAAAGGCCCACGCCCACGGTGCGCTGGTGGTCTGGGACCTTGCGCATTCTGCAGGCGCGCTGCCTGTGGACCTGTCAGGTGACGGCGCGGACTTTGCCTGCGGCTGTACCTACAAGTTCTTCAATGGCGGCCCCGGTGCCCCTGCATTTATCTATGTCGCTCCGCGCCTGATCGGTGATGTGGAACCGGCGCTTTCAGGCTGGTATGGCCATGCGGCCCCCTTTGCCTTCGACGTGAACTACCGCCCCATGCCCGAAAAGATCGACCGCATGCGCATCGGCACACCGTCAATTGCGTCCTTCGCCATTCTGGAGGCGGCTTTGGACGCATGGGAGGACGTGGATATGAACGATCTGCGTGCCAAGTCCATCGCGCTGCAGGAACTCTTTATCAAAGAGGTTGAGGCCCGCTGCCCCGGTGTCACCCTTGCAGGCCCGCGCGACATGAACGCGCGTGGCAGCCATGTGGCGTTCGAGTTCGAGAACGGCTTTCCCGTCATGCAGGCGCTGATCGACCAAAAAGTGATCGGCGACTTTCGCGCGCCAAACATCATGCGCTTTGGCATCACGCCGCTCTTTATCGACGAAGATGACATCCTGCGCGCGGTCGATATCCTTGAGGGCATCCTCAAGAACGAAACGTGGAAAGAACCGCGCTTTCAAGTGCGTGGTGCGGTGACCTAAGCGCCCATGCCGCAGGATGATCTGACACCCCCATGGCCTGCCATGACACCCGCTGAACGGGGGCAGGCCTATTCGCCCAGCACGATGGTGGGCGGCGACCTTGCGCCCTTCATCAAGGCCTATGTGGATCAGTCGAAGGCCGCCTATGCGGCTCTTGATGTGCAGACGCTCAGCTACGGTCCGCACCCTGCGCAAACCATCGATCTGGCTGTGCCAAGGGCCGATGGCCCCGTTCCGCTGCATGTCTTCATTCACGGAGGCTACTGGCAGCAACTCTCCAAGAAGGAGAGCTTCTTTGCGGCACCCGAGACCTTGGCCCAAGGGATGGGCTTTGCGGCAATAGACTACACACTTGCCCCGCATGCCACCTTGGACGAGATCGTGGCGGAGGTGGTGGCCGCCCTGCGTTTGTTGCGTGCTGAGGCATCCCGCTTGAGGATTGATCCTGCGCGCATCGTCGTCTCTGGCAGCTCGGCAGGTGCCCAGCTTGCAGCCATCA
The DNA here is from genome assembly GCA_937923365.1 of uncultured Sulfitobacter sp. Classification (GTDB taxonomy): domain Bacteria; phylum Pseudomonadota; class Alphaproteobacteria; order Rhodobacterales; family Rhodobacteraceae; genus Sulfitobacter. Next base: position 1,329 of record CALAIJ010000169.1, on the reverse strand, counting down.
GCGCCATTGAGCTTGGCGCGGCAGAGCAACCTGCGGGATTGATCCTGCTGTCGGGCATCTACGATCTGCGGCCCCTAATCGGCACCTATATCAACGACCCAGTGGGACTGGACACAGCATCGGCCAAGCGCAACAGCGCCACCTTTCGCGGCCTGTCCGGCTTTCCGCCCTGCGTCATCGCATGGGGCGAAATCGAAACGTCAGAGTTTATCCGCCAAAGCCGCGTCTTTGCGCTGATGCTGGACGAGGCGGAGCGCGACGTCGCAACACTGGAGGTCGCAGGGCGCAATCATTTCGACATCGTGCATGATCTGACAAACGACAGCGCGCTGGGCGCATGGTTGCCGAAGTTCGCCTTTGGAGATGCGGGCTGATGCCGCGCTACAAACCGGTCTTTCCGCAGCTGATCGATGCGTCCCAGGTCCACGCCTCTGTGCATCCACGGCCCATGGGCAGGTCAACGGATGAAAGCCGCGCTGCACTGGTCAAGGAAACCGGCGGTGCGCCAAACGTGGACTACGACGGCAAGACCAACCCTTACATCGATTACCAAAGTATCGACTTGCTGCTGAGCCTTCAGCACCCCCGATCAGAGGGCTACGACGAGATGTGCTTTTTCGTCATGGGGCAGGTCAAGGAACTGCTGTTTCGCGGCCTGCATTTCGAGCTGTTCAATGCCCGTGCCCAGTTGAACGAGGGTCAGGTGTCAGACGCGCTGGTCATTCTTGCGCGGGCAGGGGCGTATGTGGACCACATTGCCGATACGTGGAACATCCTCAGCACGATCACCACCGAAGGTTTCAACGAATTTCGCGACCATCTGTCCACTGCGTCAGGGCAACTGTCGTTCATGTACCGCCATGTGGAGTTCATTCTGGGCAACAAAAGCCGCCGTCTGGCCACTGCGCACAAGAACGTGCCGCATGTCTGGCCTGCCATGAAAGAAGCGCTGGAGGCACCCAGCCTGTATGACACCGCCATTGGCGCGCTGCATGGGGCGGGACATACCGTTGATAACGCGGCACTTAACCGTGATTGGTCTGAAAGCTACCAATCCAATGCCTCTGTGGCGCAGGCGTGGCTGGAGGTCTACCGCGACCCTGTTTCCGACAACCCGCTATACCAACTGGCCGAAGCCCTGATCGCCATCGACGAAAAGATGTCGTTCTACCGTTGGCGGCATTTCACTTCTGTGCACAAGATCATCGGGTACAAGCCCGGCACCGGTGGTTCTGCGGGTGTGGGGTGGCTGCGGCAGGTGACGGAGCACCGGTTTTTCCCCGAGTTGTGGGAAATCCGCGACCAGCTTTAGAACATTGCCGCCAGCGT
>CALAIJ010000168.1 GCA_937923365.1 uncultured Sulfitobacter sp. | reverse complement strand
TGTTCTGCCCCAGGACTTGCGGCACAAACGCTACCTCGATCTATCCGATCGCCTGTTGGTCTTTGCTGTGGACGCCTCCGGCTCTGCCGCATTCTCGCGTCTGGCCGAGGCGAAAGGCGCCATCGAGCTGTTGCTTGCCGAAGCATATGCCAGCCGCGACCATGTCTCGTTGATCGCCTTCCGTGGACAGGACGCAGAACTCTTGTTACCGCCCACCCGCTCTCTGGTGCAGACCAAGCGCCGCTTGGCAGACCTGCCCGGCGGTGGTGCGACGCCTCTGGCTGCCGGCATGCGCCAAGGGTTCGACGCAGCAATTCAGGCGAAACGTAAGGGGCTCAGCCCGGTGTTGATCCTGCTGACCGACGGGCGTGGCAATGTGGCTCTTGATGGCTCTGCTGACCGCAAACAGGCCGCTGAAGACGCGCAGAAAATGGCGCGTATGATCGCGGGTGCAGGGATTGAGTGCATTGTCATTGATACCTCAAACCGCCCGGAAAAGGCGCTGAAGGCTTTGGCGGGCGATTTGCAGGGGCGCTATATCCCGCTCCCCCGCGCGGACGCCCGCAAGCTATCTGCTGCCGTCTCGCAATCGTTGGGCGACTGAGCGATGGACTGGACCGCGCACGCGCATCATTGGCCAATGGCCGACGCCTCGCGCTTTGTGTTGTGCAAACCCCACCGTTGGCATGTTCAGGAAATGGGCGAAGGCCCCCTGATCCTGTTGCTTCATGGCGCGGGTGGCAGCACGCAAAGCTGGCGACACCTGATGCCGCATCTGGCAAAACACGCCCGCGTTGTGGCGATTGATCTGCCCGGTCAGGGTTTTACAAAAAGCGGGGCGCAGCAACGCCACGGTTTGACGCCAATGGCGCAGGACATCGCCACCCTCTGCGCGCAAGAAGGGTGGCGCCCCGCCGCGATCATCGGCCATTCGGCAGGGGGTGCCATCGCGCTTGAAATGACGGCAGACATGACCACACCGCCTGTCGTGGTTGGCCTGAACGCAGCGCTGAGCAACTTCAAAGGGCTTGCGGGCATCGCCTTTCCGATCATTGCCAAGACGCTTTCTGTGCTACCGGGTGTTGCGCAGCTGTTTACTGCCTCAACGTCGCGTCCGGGCTCTGTGACGCGGTTGATCGAAGGTACGGGCAGCACGCTCTCAGAAGATGAGCTCAAATGGTACCGCATCCTGATCGGCAATCGGGATCACGTGGACGCAACCCTTTCGATGATGGCGAAATGGGATTTGGCGCCACTACTGCGGCAGTTGGGCACCCATCCTGCAAAGATCCTGCTGATCGCTGCGGATGGTGACAAAGCCGTGCCGCCCACAACTTCGCAAACCGCCGCAAATACCTTGCCATCTGGGTCCTGTATTCACCTGCCGAACCTTGGCCATCTGGCTCATGAGGAAGACGCGCAGGCAGTGCTTGATCCAGTCCTCATGTTCCTGCGGGAACACAACGTACTGGCAGCGGCGGCGTGACCCATGCTCTTTCTGCCCGGTCCGCCAAGTCACCAGTTGTCAGCCCAGAACGACAACGCTACCAAGAGGTATGACGATGAATTTGCCCACCCCGCAGCACCCTTTGATGATCGGCACACGTGGCTCTCCGCTGGCCTTGGCGCAGGCGCATGAAACCCGCGAACGGTTGGCATCGGCCTTTGATCTGCCGCTTGAAGCCTTCACGATTGTGGTCATCAAGACCACGGGCGACAAGATCATTGACCGCCCCTTGAAAGAGATCGGCGGCAAGGGGTTGTTCACCCGCGAAATCGAGGATGACATGCTCTCTGGGCGCATCGACATCGCGGTGCATTCGATGAAGGACATGCCAACGCTTCAGCCCGAAGGCCTTGTGTTAGAGACGTATTTGCCTCGCGAGGATGTGCGCGATGCCTTTATCTCGCCGCGCGCCAAAGGCCTTGACGATCTGGCCCCCGGAACGGTTGTCGGCACCTCCAGCCTGCGCCGCAAAGCCCAGTTGAAACTGCGCCGCCCCGATCTGGAAGTGGTCGAGTTTCGCGGCAATTTGCAGACACGTCTCAAAAAGCTGGAGGATGGCGTGGCCGAGGCGACGTTCCTTGCCATGGCAGGGCTGAACCGTTTGGGCATGGACGACGTGCCAAAGACAGCCATCGAAGTAGACACCATGTTGCCCGCCGTGGCCCAGGGCGCGATTGGCATTGAGCGGCGTGTGGATGACAGCCGCTCGGCGGAAATGCTGTCCGCGATCCACGACACGACCACGGGCCAACGCCTTGCGGCGGAACGTGCGTTCCTCGCGGCCTTGGACGGTTCATGCGAGACCCCCATCGCTGGCTTGGCGACACTTGAGGGTGGCACATTGCATCTCAAGGGCGAAGTGCTCCGCCCTGATGGGTCCGAAGCCATGGACGACGCGGCAAGCTGCCCCATCGAGGATGGCGCAGAAGCGGGTCGCGAGATGGCAGAGAAACTGCTCACCCGGGCCGGCCCGGCGTTCTTTGACTGGCGCTAAAGCGTTTCGAGTTTAACTTGCGACATGCAATATCACTTTTCGCGTTCGACCAAAGGGAGAGGCCGCGAACAAGGGATTCATGATTAACTCGAAGCGCTATAACCCCAACCGCCCGCTACCCTCTTTCACCCTTCCCATAAACTCAAAAACACCAAAGGCCACCCTGCGGTAGCCTTTGCGTTTGTGCGAAAATGTAAGGTGGGCTTCCAGCCCACCCCGGGCGATCAAGCCACAGCGTGGCTGATCGCACATTGCTTCCACAGATGGGACAGTGCCTCGACCAGATGCGCCAGATCTGCATCCGT
>CALAIJ010000167.1 GCA_937923365.1 uncultured Sulfitobacter sp. | reverse complement strand
GTCAGCGAAACCGACGCTTTCGGGGTCACGCCGCGCTGGAAAGGGTTGGACCCTGTAGAGGCGATGTGCACCCGCGCCATCGCAATGCCGGGGCTCGAGACGATTGTGCGCGCAAGCTCCCCTTCTTTGGCACGCCAATAGGCCGCATCGAACATCTGGCTGGTGGTGCCAAAGCCGGTCAATGTATCAAGAAGCTCGTACCCCGCAGTGCTATTGGACGGCAGTCCCTCGCTCGCCAAAGTCAGACGCAATTCGTCGCGCGCTTGCGAATCTACAAAGATCGACCCGCCACGCACTTCATAGATGACACCGCGTTGTTCCAAAGCGCGGACAACATCACCGGCGGCGCCATTCTCCAACCCCGCGTATAAAAGGGTCATGGTGGGCGATGTGGCCATACGGGACATGGTCAGAATCGCCGCAAACATGGCCACAGTGGCCAGGATCACAATGACCTGTCGGCGTCGTTCGAGCCGTGTCCAGACATTCAGGAATTGTTGCAAAACCGTCTCCGTCATACCGGGCGTTCTGCCGGGCTTGTCTTACAAATGAACGACCAGCCTTAACATTCGGTTAGTGCGCTTGGGTCTATACCTTCCTTGAACAGACCCAAGCGGATGACCCATGTCAGATACCGATACACCAACAGACGACACGCCCAAGAAAAGCTCCAAATTGCCCATGATTCTAGGGGTCGTATTGGCTTTGCTCGGCGGCGGCGCGGGCTTTTACGCCACGTGGTCCGGCATGCTTTTGGGTGGCGATTCGGAGGCCGCGACAAAAGAGGTGCCCGAAAAGGAAAAGGGGCCCGATGTGGCCTATGTCTCGGTAGATCCGGTCATCATCTCCTTGGGCGAATCGTCGCGTTCGCGCCATCTTCAGTTTCGCGCCGAACTGGAAGTACCCGCCGCGCACAAGGAGGACGTAAAGAAGCTCCTGCCGCGGGTCGTTGACGTTTTCAACAGTTACCTGCGCGCGCTGGAGCCGGGCGATCTTGAGGATCAGGCCGCCCTCACACGGCTGCGCGGACAACTGCTGCGAAGAGTGCAGGTGGTTGTCGGGCCTGATCATGTAAACGACCTGTTGGTCATGGAATTTGTCCTGAATTGAGAGTTAAAAATGGAACTGATTGCAGATATTCTCTTGACCGCCGGGGCAGTGGGTGCCGGTGTCTATTGTCTTGTGCTGGGACGCAGGCTGAACCGCTTCAACGACCTTGAAAAAGGTGTCGGCGGCGCGGTTGCGGTGCTGTCGGCACAGGTCGATGATCTGACGCGGACCCTGTCGGCCGCGCAAACAACCGCAGGCGCGTCGGCCACCACCCTGACCGACCTGACCAAGCGGGCAGAGGACACCGCCCGCAAGCTGGAGCTGCAAATGGCAGCGCTTCACGATATCGCACCGGCAGAAGCACCCGCTCAGGCATCCCCTGCTGCGCAGGAGCCCGCCAAGCCCGCATCAAGGACGCCCGCGAAGCCATCAGAGCCGATGTTCACCCGCCACCGCGCAACGGAGGGGGCCGCATGAAAATGTCAGGAAAACGCAACCCGTTGCAGCGCGCAGGTCGCGGATCAGTTCTGATCATTGCCTTACTCTTGATCTCGTCCGGGGTGCTGAGAATCACGTCAGGCGTCGCCATGGCGGAGGATACGACCCCTGCTGCAAAGCCGCTTCCAGAGATGGTAAAGGCCTCTGCAACAGAAGAGGACCGCACCGCCCTGCAGCGGACCGGGCAGGTTCCGGACCGCGCAGAAATGGGCAGCCTGATCGAGGCGTTGTCCGCACGCGAAGAGCGGCTTCGAGAACGCGAACGCCAGATGGAGCTTCGCGGAAAGGCCCTGAGCATCGCGGATGCAGAAATCGCCAAGCGTCTTGCCATGCTGGAAGAGGCCGAAACCGCATTGCGCAGCACGTTGTCCTTGGCTGATGGCGCGGCCGAGGACGACATTTCACGGCTGGTCGCGGTCTATGAAAGCATGAAGCCAAAAGATTCAGCGGCGCTTTTTGCAACGATGGAGCCTGACTTTGCTGCCGGATTCCTGGGTCGCATGCGACCGGACGTCGCGGCAGCGATCATGGCGGGGCTTCCGCCCGAGGTTGCCTATTCAATCAGTGCGATTCTTGCAGGTCGCAATGCACGTGCGCCAAAAACCTGACAGTCAAATGCAGGCTTTCTTAACACTGCTCTGCCATCGTGCAGGCAGTGGTCACTCTGGGGGATGACATGTTCGGCATAATCGGAATCATCTGTATCTTCGTCATGGTCTTTGGCGGCTACCTGCTTGCCGGGGGCAAGATGGGGATCATTCTTTACTCGCTGCCGTATGAAATGATCATGATCGGCGGCGCCGCCTTGGGTGCGTTCCTGATCAGCAGCGATGGGTCAGGCATCAAGAACACGCTCAAGGCGCTTGGCAAAGTCTTCAAAGGCCCAAAATGGAAACCGCAGGATTACCGTGATTTGTTGTGCCTGCTGTTCGAGTTGATCCGCCTTGCGCGCCAGAACCCTGTCGCCATCGAAGAACATATCGAAGCGCCGGCTGAGTCTTCGATTTTCACGAAGTACCCGAAGATCCTGACAGATAAAGAAGCGATTGCCTTGATCTGCGACACGATGCGTTCCGCCTCCATGAACTATGACGATCCGCATCAGGTCGAGGAAGTCCTGGAAAAGCGTATCGAGGCGAATGCCCATCACGCGATGCACCCCAGCCATGCGCTGCAGACCATTGCAGATGGCTTGCCCGCGCTCGGGATCGTTGCTGCGGTTCTGGGTGTGATCAAGACGATGGCCTCCATCGACCAGCCGCCCGAGATTTTGGGCAAGCTGATCGGCGGAGCTTTGGTGGGGACATTTCTGGGCGTCTTTCTGGCCTACGGACTGGTGGGCCCATTCGCCGCGCGCGTCAAAGACGTGACCGAGGACGAGGCGCATTTCTATCAGTTGATCCGGGAAGTGCTGGTGGCCAATTTGCACAATCATGCCACCAATATCTGTATCGAAGTTGGCAGACAGAACACACCATCGCACCGCCGCCCCAGCTTTGCCGATCTTGAAGAGGCCCTGAAATCGGTAAAGCAGGACGCTGCATGAAGCGCATCTGCCACATCCTTGCCGTGGCCTGTTTCGCGCCGGCAATTGGCCAAGCCGAACCTGTTTTTGTGCAATCCGGTGAGCATGCGAATTTCACACGGCTTGTGACACAACGTCAGGCCAATGATTGGACAGTCACGCAATCGGGCCGTGAGGTGGTGTTGACCTACCCCGGATTCGATCAGGGCTTCGATACGTCACGCATCTTCGATTTCATCCCCCGCGACCGGATCGCAGATGTGAAGGCGTCCGCCAACAGCATGACCCTGACGCTGTCATGCGATTGCGTCATTGGCACTTTTCTGGAGCGTGACGCCTTTGTGGTGATTGATGTGGCCGCGACAAGGGCCGACTTGCAAGTGCCCGCACTCTCGCCATCGTCAGACGACGCGCCAGGAAAGGATGATGTCGCGCCTGCCGCCGTCAAACCGCAGCGCCCGCCCAACCGGACAATACCGCCCCTTTTCGCAACGACAGAGCAGCTTTCGCCAGAAGAGATAGAAATATTGAGCGACATTGGCACCCGTCTTGCGGCCGAGGTCACAACCGCCGCTGACCGCGGATTACTTAATGTTGATCCGAACGCGCTGCCCGATACCCCGCCCAAACCACAGATCGACACCCGTGTCTTTTACGAGAATGAGGACCAGCAGACCACCGCGTTGCCGCCTGCTCTTTCGCCAGGGGCCAATCTGCGCATCACCACAAGTCGTGATTTGCCCGGTACCTTCCGCGATTTGACAGAGATCGTCAGTGGAAGTGGCAATGCCTGCCCGGCAGACACCTCACTGGCGATTAGTGACTGGGGAAATGAGGAACCATTTCACGTCCAGATCGCGCAAGCACGCCAAGGGCTGTACGGGGAATTTGATCGCATTGATCCGCAGATTGCTCTCCGGCTGGCCAGAACATACCTCTTTTTCGGCTTCGGCGCTGAGGCACGCGAGACGCTGCGCATCGCACCAAGCCTGAAGGACCAGGCCGATCCTTTGCGGATGATGGCCTTGATTCTTGACGGAGAAACCCTGCCGCAGCCAAACGTGTTTTCCAACCTGGGCGGTTGTGAAGGAACAGTTGCACTTTGGGCCCTTCTGGCGCTGCCGGACCCGCCAAGCGGGTCGCTGCCCGATACCGATGCCGGACTACGCATCCTGAACGCGCTGCCTGCGCATTTGCGGCAGATCCTCGCGCCTCGCTTAAGCGGCGTTTTGCGCGCTTACGGTGATCCCGATGGCGCCGCCGCTGCATTGCGCAACCTCAACCGCCTGCCTGACGCGCTGCCTACTGCCGCAAAGCTCGCGCAAGCAGCCATCAACATCGATGAAGGCGATACAAAAGCTGGTACGCAGCATCTGCGGGAGGTTGCGAAGGGCAACGATCCCAAGTCACCGCAAGCATTGATTGCATTGGTGGATGCCCAGGTCGCAGCGGACGTACCCATCGGTGGCGAAGTCGCCGGCCTGATCGCCGCCTATGCGCAAGAACATCGGGATGGTGAATTGGGGCCTGCCCTGCGCCGCGCTAATGTGTTGGCGCTGATCGATGCCGGGCAGTTCGAGCGTGCTTTCGCTTTGGCGGACAAGGATCCCCAGTTGCGCCAGCACATGCTTCGCAAGCTTACCCAGAATGCGGATGACGTGACCTTTCTGGAGCATAGCTTTGACATACCTGATGCCACGATCCTTGCCATGCCACGCATGGACGTCGTGAAAATTGCAGCGCGGCAGCTTGATCTGGGCTTCGCCGCCCGCGCAGAAGCGACCCTTTCGCAGTCGTCTGATCGCCCTCTTTCGGTGCCACGGCAAATTCTGGCGGCCCGCATTGCCTTGAACATGGGCAAGCCCTTCAAGGCGACAGCCGCCCTGCTGGATGTCAAAGATCAGGCCGCAGACCCGTTGCGGGCAGATGCAAAACGCATGTCCGGCGCCCATGACGAGGCGCACCGCCTCTATGCGCAAACCAATCAGCCACAAAATGCGACAGAAACTGCGTGGCTATCAGAGAATTGGCAAAATTTGACGCCAGCTGACGCGCCTGTCTTTGGACCCATCGCCCGACTTGCCGCGCCGGCAGAGGCGACGTCGCAAAGCACCGACGGTATGCTTGCACGCAGTGCGCGCATTTTGGCGCAAACGACAGAAACGCGCGAAGCGATTCAAGCCCTTTTAAAGTCGCAGGAACTGGGGCCGGAAGAACCAGTTCAGTAAAGTAAAATCTTGTTTGGTCACAAAAAATAAACCTGCACACCCTACCGTAAACAGGTCACAGAAAGTGACGCTAGCGAAGGTGCAGAATGCCACAGGTTTATAATGTGAACGAACGGCGAGTGGGCCGGAATACTGAGACTTCAAGGGGGTGCACCACTTGCAGAGTCTGACATTCAAAGCGCTCTTCAGCCCGACAATCCTGCTGGCGGTGGCCCTGATGGCGGTCATCGTAATGATGATTCTGCCGATGCCTTCCTGGGTGCTGGACACCGGCCTGGCCGCGTCTTTCGCACTGGCGATTCTGATCTTTACGATCACTCTTTTTATTGAACGTCCCTTAGACTTTTCCGCGTTCCCGACCATCCTGCTCGCGTCTTTGATGCTGCGCTTGTCGCTTAACGTGTCATCAACAAAGCTGATTATCGGCGAAGGCCACACCGGCACCAACGCCGCCGGCGATGTGATCGAGAGTTTTGCAAACTTTGTCATGGGCGGATCAGTCTTCTTGGGATTGGTGGTCTTTTGTGTCCTGCTGATCGTCAACTTCATGGTCATCAACAAGGGTGCGACCCGCATGGCGGAAGTGGGCGCACGCTTTGCGCTTGATGGCATGCCGGGCAAACAAATGGCCATCGATAGTGACATGTCCGCAGGGGCAATCACGCACGAAGAAGCCCGCGAAAGGCGCGAGCGTGAACAGCAGGAAACCACCTTTTTCGGCTCCCTTGATGGTGCATCAAAATTCGTCAAAGGCGACGCTATTGCAGGCTTGTTGATTACCCTCCTCAACCTTGTGGCCGGCCTGATTATGGGTGTGGTCGTGCATGGTATGCCGATTGGTGCCGCGTTTGAAACCTATGCGATCCTGACCGTGGGCGACGGGTTGGTCAGCCAGATTCCGGCCGTCGTCATCTCTATCGCTTCCGCGTTGCTACTTGCGCGGGGCGGTGCGCAGGGGGCGACCGATCTGGCCGTTTTTGGCCAGTTGGGCAAACACCCTTCCGCGTTGGCGACCGTAGCGCTTTTGATGATTGCATTTGGTCTGTTTCCCGGGCTGCCTTTTCTACCCTTTATGGCAGGCGGGCTGGCCATGGGTCTTTGTGCATTCTTGATGTATCGCCGCGCCCATAACGCACCGACCGATCTGACATTGGAAGAAGAAAAAGATGCCGCACCAAAGGAGCCTTCCTTGGGCGATGTGCTGGAACTGGATGATATCCATGTCGAGTTTGCCCCCGATCTGGTAAACATGGTGCTGGATCCGGGCACCGGTCTGGATGCACGGATTGCCAACATGCGAACCCACGTAGCGCGGGTCTTTGGCATGATCCTGCCCGAGATGCGCCTGACCGATCAGCCCTCTCTGCCGACAGGTACCTACGTGTTGCGCATTCAAGGGGTGGAGCAAGCCCGCGCTGAACTGAACCCCGATCAGGTTCTGGCCCTGATCCCGGACGATCATGGGCAACTGCCACCCGGGGTTGAGACGGTCGAACCCGTTTATGGCGCACCAGCCCGATGGATCAACGCAAAATACCAAGAGGAAGCGGCCCTTGCCGGCATCACAATCGTCACGCCGACAGAGATTCTTGCGACCCATCTGCTCGAAGTGCTCAAGCGCAATTTCAGCCGCTTGCTGACATTGAAATCACTCCGGCGGGTATTGACGGAGATGACCAACATATCAGACCCCGCGCGCGCAGAAGCAAACCGCAAGCTGCTGGACGAACTGATCCCTGAAAAGGTGCCCGTTGATGTGTTGCATGCGGTTTTGCGATTGCTGTTGGACGAACAGGTCTCCATTCGAAACCTGCCGCTGATCCTCGAGGCCGTGGCCGAAGCGCGCGGCCAGAATGCCTTGCCCGAAGCCATTTGCGAGCATGTTCGCCAGCGTCTGGGATTTCAATTGGTTGGGGAAATGCGGCGCGCAGACGGAACGCTCCCCTTGGTGCAATTGGCGCCTGAATGGGAGGATACGTTTACCACCTATCAGGTGGACGCGGATCGCGGCTTGGACATCGCGCTGCCACCGGAGATTTTCAACCAACTGGCAGAGCGTGCTGCCGAAAAACTGAACGAGGCGCAACAAAACGGCATACAGGCAGCCCTTGTCACAAACACCCGCCGCCGCCGTTTCCTGCGCACAGTGATGCGGGCAAAGGGCATCACCAACCCCGTACTTTCGTTCGAGGAAATCGGCCTTGATGCAAGACCCGCACTGGTTGGTGTAGTTGCTGCATGACAGAGGACCTGGCCACCCTGCTGAACCTGACCAACGCCACTCTTTGGCACGGGTTCGTTGTATTCCTGCGGGTGGCAACTGTTGTGTCCATGTTGCCCGGATTTGGTGAGCAATCCGTACCTGCGCGGATCAAACTGGGGTTGGCTTTGGCCTTTGTGATGGTCATCGCCCCCGCCGTACCCGTTCCGGTCCAGGGACCGTCGTTTGATACATTGACCTGGCTGGTCCTGACCGAAATCGTGGCGGGTTTGCTGCTTGGCCTGGGCATTCGCCTGTTCATTCTGGCGCTTCAAACAGCAGGCTCCATTGCCGCGCAATCCACCTCGCTCTCGCAAATTCTGGGCGGCGCAGTGGCGGACCCCCTCCCCGCTTTGGGGTACACATTGATCGTGGCCGCCATCGCCTTGTCGATGATGGCGGGGCTGCACGTCAAGGCGGCGTCCCTTATGATCCTGTCTTATGACATGATCCCGATCGGACAATTGCCCAGCGGTTCTGTGGTCGCCGAATGGGGTGTCTTTCAAATCCGTCGTGCGTTTGAACTGGCCTTCACTTTGGCGGCCCCTTTTGTGATCGTATCGGTCCTTTACAATCTGGCCTTGGGGGCCATTAACAAGGCCATGCCGCAGTTGATGGTCGCCTTTGTCGGCGCCCCCGTCATAACATTTGCAGGCATGTTTCTGTTGTTCCTGGGCGCCCCTGTCATCCTCACCGCGTGGCTGACAGCGTTGGATGGATTTATGGCAAATCCTTTCAAGGTAGTTCCATGAGTGACAAGGACGACGACAGCGACAAGAGTTACGAAGCGACGCCACAGAAACTCTTGGAAGCACGCCGCAAGGGCGAAATTGCCAAATCGACTGACCTGCTGACCGCCGCTTCCTATGCGGGGTTGCTGGTTGCGCTTGCGATGGTGGGTGCTTCTGCGGTCAAAGCCTTTGGCACCACAATGATGGTTCTGCTGGACCGCGCGTCCGAATTGGCCCCCCTTATCGTGACCAATGGGATCAGCCCGACCATGGGCGGCGTCCTGACGTCAGCGGCATTTGCCTTGTTGCCCATTTTTTTGCTTCCGGCAGTCGCTGTGATACTGGCGGTCTTTGCGCAACGGGCTTGGGTGTTCGCGCCCAGCAAGCTGAAACCCAAAATCTCGCGCATCTCACTTTTGTCCAATGCCAAGAACAAGTTCGGGCGTGCCGGTCTGTTCGAATTTGCAAAAAGTTTTGCCAAGCTCTGCATCTATTCGATCTTCCTGAGTGTCTTTATCTGGGCACGCCTGCCGGAGATGATGGCGGCCATCCACACCTCGCCGCAACAAGCACTGATGTTGATGGCGCAATTGTGTCTGGTGTTCTTGTTCATTGTCGTGCTGATCTCGGGCGTTATCGGCGGGATTGACGCGGTCTGGCAACACTTTGAACACCTGCGCAAGAACCGGATGTCCCGCAAGGAAATCACCGATGAGACCAAGAACGCCGAAGGGGATCCGCATCTCAAGCAGGAACGTCGCCAGCGCGCGATGGCGGTGTCGCAAAATCAGATGATGGGTCAAGTGCCCGAAGCCGATGTGGTGATCGTCAACCCGACCCACTACGCGGTTGCCCTGAAGTGGAGCCGCAAACCCGGCGAAGCGCCGGTCTGCGTTGCCAAGGGGGTGGATGACATCGCGGCCGCTATCCGCACAAAAGCGGCGGAGGCTGGCGTGCCGTTGCACAGCGACCCACCCACTGCACGGTCCCTGTTTGCAACAACAGAAGTCGGTGACCAGATTGATCCCGACCACTACCGTGCCGTTGCCGCCGCCATTCGTTTTGCTCAAGCGATGCGGGCACGTGCCAAGGGGGCCGTATGACAGACGCACAGAACCTGGCCATGTTACACCAGATCACCCAGGCACGTTACGAGCAGCGCCAGCAAAGCTTTGCCAAACTGGTGGCAGAGGAGTCGCAGCTGCGCGCTGAATTGGTCCGGTTAGATTCCATGAACCGCGCCACAGCCATGCCAGAAGACGCCACAGATCAGATGCACAGTATTGGGGCGGATGTTCTTTGGCGCGGGTGGTTGGGTCGCTCAAAAACAGCAGTGAACATGCAGCTGGCAAGAGTACTCGCCGTAAAGGAAAGTCATCTTCTTGAAGTGCGCCGCGCTTACGGAAAAGTACTGGTTGTGCAAGAGTTGCAACAAAACCTTGATCGCGACACCCGCAAAAGGCGGCAAGACGCTGAACTGGTGCGGGCAATCTCTCTGAGCCTTTAGGCCGGAAAGTCTTTAGGGTCAGGACCCATTAATCCTGCGCTACTGGTTTGACAGTTTTTTCCGTGACCACTCCCTTCTCGGGACATTGCCTAAGGGGCAATGCCCTGACGGGCAGCGGCTCACGGGGAAAATCCGTCAAAGCCCTCTCGGCAGCTTGCTTTGCAAGCGCCTGTCGGCAAAGGAAGGACGCCAAAACCGCTTCATTTCAGTGGCGTGAGCCATTTGCAATTAACCTGTTAGTTGCTGCATGTCTTCATCCGGGGCTGACGCCCGTTCACGGCTCAAAAGGTCCACAGGACCTTTTGCAAGACGCCGCTCACCCCCTGAACTTTCACGGTTTTGATGCCAGTGGCGCAGGATTAATGGGTCCTGACCCTACGCCGTACTCGCCCCATGTAAGGTGACGCTCTGCGTCACCCCGCGCAGGTCACGACAGATCGCCGGGCGTATGGGCCGGACCATGAAGCCCCGACAGGGCGTCAGGCAACAGCCCTTCAGCGGTGGCGTAGCCGACAAAGACAATCAGGACGGCAAGAGCAGGAATAAGACGTAGCAGCATATCAAAATCTCCGTTTTCAAATGCCGCAATCCTGCGAGAGGCAAGGCCACCCGCGCAAGTCTGGATATCCTTACCTATGTATGAACGCTCAAAGCGCGCGGCAGTGCAGCAGCCAGCTGTTCACCGACATGTCCGATTGCCGCACAAGGGTCACAGGAAAATACCCAAGGCGCTGCAGCACTTCTGTGGGGTTTTGCGGCAGGGCAAGGGTGCGCTGCGCAAATTCATCCGTTTGCTGGCCGTAGCTTTGCGTGCCATCGCGGGCGATGATCTTGTAGCGGGTCTCTCCCGATCCGGCGGTGGCACTCAGGTTCACGACCGTCACGGCCCGTCGCGTCACATCGACAGTGAATTGCTTGGTGCGGTTGCTGGCGGCAAACTTTGCGTCATCCGAAAAGGTGGCAAAGGATTGCGTGTCGCAGGCGAAGGTCTGTGCCGCCAACGGACTTGCCAGCGCAAGGCAGGTGACGGCTGCGGAAATAAGGGCTGTTTTCATGTCGCAATTTAGATCAGGCTCCCGCGCAACACGCAATCAGATCGGAGCCCGCCCTTCATGTCATGGATCAAGACCATCCCGTTCGAGGCCGCCACCGGCCATCTCAAATCGCTGTACCAGCGGGTCACAGGGCCTAACAACAACGTCGATAACATCATGATGATGCATTCGCTGCGCCCGCACACGATGGAAGCGCATATGGCGGTCTACAAGTTCGTGTTGCACCACCGCGATAATACCATCCCGAAATGGTTTCTGGAGGCACTGGGCGTCTGGGCCTCGTCGCTCAATGGCTGCGATTACTGTGTCGAGCATCATTTTGCCGGTATGAAGCGCCTGCTGCGGGATGACCCCAAGTCAGAGGGTATCCGCGCAGGGATCAAAGCGCGCGACCCTGCCACAATGGGGCTGGATGCCCGCCAGCAAGCGGCGATGGTCTATGCGCGCAAGCTGACGGAGCATCCTGCCGACATGGCAGAGGGGGACGTGACGGCCCTGCGCGACGCGGGCTGGGACGATGGCGAGATACTGGAGATCAATCAGGTCACCGCCTACTTCAGCTACGCCAACCGCACGGTTCTGGGGCTGGGGTGCTCTACCCA
>CALAIJ010000166.1 GCA_937923365.1 uncultured Sulfitobacter sp. | reverse complement strand
AATGGCACCATCCGCGCCACGGCAGAGCACGGGTATCTCGACGTCAAAACCCGTCCCGAGCGGCGCAATGCGGTCAAGGTCCTGCTGTTTCTTGACGTGGGCGGCTCTATGGATCCGCATATCAAAATCGTCGAAGAATTGTTCAGCGCTGCCAAGGCTGAATTCAAGCATCTGGAATACTTTTACTTCCACAATTGCCTCTATGAAGGGGTGTGGCGCGACAACCGTCGGCGCTGGGATGCGCAGCAATCCACACATGAGGTCCTGCGGACCTATGGCCCTGATTATAAATGTATTTTTGTGGGCGATGCTTCCATGTCCCCCTACGAAGTCGCCTATCCCGGTGGCGCCAACGAACACTGGAACGCCGAAAGCGGGGCCACGTGGCTGGCACGCGCGCGCGATCAGTGGGCGTCAAACCTCTGGATCAATCCGGTGCCCGAAAAGTACTGGCCCTACACCCAGTCAATCTCCATGATCCAAGAGGTTTTCGGCCCCGACACCATGGTCCCCATGACGCTTGAGGGGTTGTCACGGGGCATGCGCGCGCTCACCCGCTAAATCAGACGCTTGCACCTGCCTTGCACGCCCGCTTACGCTGGTGCCATGTCAGATGCCCCTGTCACCCACATTGATCCTGTTGCCTTTGCCGCTGATCCCTATCCGGTTCTGGCGCAGATGCGCCGCGACGCGCCCATTACCTACGTCCCCGAACTTGACGCAACCCTGATCACCCGCCGTGATGTGATCCACCGCGAGGAAAAGCGCACGGAGGTGTTTTCATCCCTGCAGCCGCAGGGCCTCATGACGCGCCTGATGGGCGAAAACATGATGCGCAAGGACGGTGACGCGCACATGATCGAGCGCCGCGCGCTCTTTCCCGCGCTCAGCCCGCGCACGGTCGCTGAGCATTGGAAACCGATGTTTCACACCGCTTCAACATCGATCCTCAAGGGTCTGAATTCCCTTGAGGAATGCGATCTGGTGGCTGACTTCGCCATGCCCGTCTCTGCTGCTGCATTGATCGCGATCACGGGGCTTAGTGATATGTCCTTTGCCGAAATGGACCGCGTCAGCCAGCACATGATCGACGGCTGCGCCAACTATGCGGGTGACGCGGCGGTTGAGGCCCGCTGTCACACGGCAACCGCCCTGATTGACGCGCATATTGATGCAATGTGGGACAGGCCCCCACCACGCTCTGCCCTTGCAGTGATGAAAGACGCAGGCCTGCCCAAGGACAGCATCCGCGCCAACATCAAACTGGTAATCTCGGGCGGCCAGAACGAGCCCCGCGATGCCATCGCAGGCACCGTCCACGCATTGCTGACCCACCCCGATCAACTGGCCCTGATCCGCGCAGGGTCGGCCGACTGGGGCGAGGCCTTTGCCGAATACGTCCGCTGGCAAAGCCCCATCGGCATGTCGCCGCGCATCGTGGCACAGGGCGACACGGTCGAAGACGTCACCTTTGAACCCGGCGACCGCGTTTTCCTCATGTTCTCCTCCGCCAGCCATGACGAGGATTATTTCACAGCGCCGCAAACCTTCGACATCACCCGCGACACGGGGCCTTCGATCCCCTTTGGCGCAGGCCCGCATTTCTGCGCGGGGGCTGCCGCCTCGCGGTGCCTGATCACCGAAATCGCCTTGCCGATGCTGTTTGGTGCCTTCCCCGACATCGCAGCGGGCGGCCCTGCCCCGTTCTCCGGCTGGGCGTTTCGCGGGCCGACGCGCGTGCCGGTCCGTCTTTCACCCTTCCAATAAACTCAAATCCATCGCTTGCCCCGGTAGAGCGGACCCCCATATTGAAGGATATGATCCGCGTCCTGCCCATTCTCCTTGCCGTGCTCTACGGCCTTGCAATGTACCGCTTTTCCGCGTGGCGCACGGCGCGCGAGCTGGATGCAAAATCAACCGAGCTGATGGACCCTGCCCTGCAGCCCATGCGCGACGCCATGGCACGGGCACTGGACGTGCCACGGATCAAGGTCAACATTTACGAGATTGACCCCGTCAACGGCCTTGCAGCCCCCGATGGCCGCATCTTCATCACCCGCGGGTTCTACAACCGCTTCAAATCGGGCGACGTCACCGCCCAGGAACTGGCCAGCGTCATCGCGCACGAATTGGGCCATGTTGCATTGGGCCATTCGCGCCGCCGGATGATCGATTTTTCCGGCCAGAATGCGCTGCGGACGGTTCTGATGATGGTCATCGGGCGGTTTGTGCCTTTTGTCGGCCCTTGGATCGCCAACATGCTGACCACGCTGCTTGCCGCACGCCTGTCGCGCGGCGACGAATACGAAGCAGACGCCTATGCCGCCGCCTTGCTCACCAAGGCGGGCATCGGCGTGGCACCGCAAATCTCGCTTTTCGAGAAGCTTGAGGCCTTGACCCAGACCAATCATGGCACGGCACCTGCCTGGCTGATGAGCCACCCCAAGACAGATGACCGGATCGCCCATCTGCGCAGCCTTCAGGCGCGGTGGTCCGACTGACCGCAACCTTGTGTCGCAAAGGCGCACCGCCAACACGGGGGTTGGCGGATGAAGGTCCTCGGACCCTCATACTCCCGAGGAATATTATGGCCAGAAAAAGCCGTCAGCCGAGGGCTTTTGCCAAACGCGGCAAGCGGGCTTTTTTCAGCAGCGCGCGCATCTGCCAGTCTTTACCCGATAGGTGCCGCGCTGTCTGCAAGACGCCTTCAGCGACCCGGGCCAAAGCGGTTTCATGATCCGGCAACAAGCCTGTCAGATAGGTGTCAGGGTCCACACGGGTCAGGCCCTCTTCTGCCAGAACGCCGCGGGGAAAGTCCTTTGCATTCAGTGTCATAATGCTGTCGGCGGAGGCATCTACCGCCACGGCCAGCACATGGATGTCGTTGACATCAGGCAGCCAGAGGCGCGCTTCCAGCCCGGTGGCCGCAGGACGCTCTGCCGCGGGCCAGCGGCTGCGCAGCAGGGCAATCTCGGCGCGGGCCTGGGCCTCGCCTTCGGGGCCCAGCTTAATCGCGGCGCGTGCCCATTCCTCAAGAATACGCGCCGACCAGACAGGCTCAAACAGCCCTTCGGCCGCCGCCCCCATGGTCACTTCGCGCATCACCGTCGGATACAGCACGCAGGCATCCATCAAGATGCGCGGCATCCGTGTCAGACCCGAAAGAACA
>CALAIJ010000165.1 GCA_937923365.1 uncultured Sulfitobacter sp. | reverse complement strand
CGTTGATCGAGTACGTTTCGGCACCGTCAGGAAACTGCGCTTCGGCAGTACCCATGGCATCACGAACGTCCGCGATGATCGATGTCTTGTCCCAACCGAATTCGAACTCCAGCGCCAGACCCGCGTAATTCTCGGACGCGGTGCCAGTCATCTTTTTCAAGCCGTCCAGATCACTCAGCTCTGTCTCCATGGGTTTGAGCAATAGCGTCTCGGAATCCGAGGCTGAAATGCCGGGGAAGGGGACCGACACAAAGAGTGCGGGGATTTCGATGTCCGGCTCACCCTCTTTGGGCAGGGTGGTATAGGCATAGCCGCCCACCACAAGGCTGAGCAGCACGAAGGCCATGACCATGCGTGCACGGCCTGCGGCCCAATCGACGATACCGGTCATTGGCCGACATCCCCGTAGGTCGGTGCAACCGTGACGCCTGCGGTGACGTATTCCTGTCCGGTCACGATGACGTTCGCCGTTTCCGGCAGGCCTGTGACCCAGATGCCTTCCGCCGTATCGCGCATCACGCCGACTTGGGCAAAGGAAACCACCGCGTTGTCATCCACCAGACGCACGCCCAACGTGCCTTCGTCGTTCAGCGTCAGGGAGGACTGCGGGATCAAATGGGCCGACACCCCGTCCGATGCGATGGCAATCTCGGCAGTTTGACCGTCGCGGATCGCTTGGTCGGGGTTGGGCACTTCGATTTCCACACGGAATGTGCGTGTCGCAGGATCGGCCGAGCGGGAGATGAAGGTAACCTGACCCAGCAGATCACCGCCGCCCGCTGCCAGTCGCGCGCCTGCGATGGCGCCCAGCGTCACGCGGTTTACTTCGGTTTCGGGCACAAAGGCCACCAGCTTGATGGGGTCCAACTGGATGATCGTGGCACAAAGCGCGCCGGGCTGGAGCAGGCTGCCCAGCTCTGCCGTGTCACTTTCCAGCAAGCCGGAGAAGGGCGCGAGGATGGTCAGCCGTTCGATTTCCTTTTCCGCGCCCGCAACTGCGGCGGTTGCGGCCTCGATGCCGGAGCCTGATGCGCTAAGCCCTGCGGTGGCCGAAGAAACGCCCGCACGGGCGGCCGCCACAGCGGCATCGGCACTGGCCAGCCGCGTCTGCGAGGCAAAGCCGTCCTTGTTCAGTTTGGACGCGGCGTTTTGGTTGATCAGCGCTTCATCCAGCCGGGCCTTTGCCTCTGCGACACGTGCTTCGGCTTCGGGGATGCGGGCACGGGCCTCTGACAGGCGGGCGCGGGCCTCCAGCAAGGACGCGCCGCGGGTGCCGGGATCAAGCACGCAAAGGGCTTCGCCTTCGGAAATTTGCGCGCCTTTGCGCAGCGGAGGAGAGGTCACGACAGCAGAGGTTTCGGCGCGCACATCCACCTGGCGCACGGCAGAGGTCTGACCGCGCAGGATCACAGCACTGTCGACCTGTTGGGCTTCGAACCGCGTGACGGCGACTTTGACCAGACCGCTGGTATCGGGCGTGGGTTCTGCCGCTTCTGAGGGTGTTTCAGTGGCAAGGTTCGTCTCTTCTTCGGCACCACCGCCGAACAGGGCAACCAACTGCGGGCGCGCGAGGATCGACATTGCAAGGATGGCCGCCACAATCAGCGCCGCAAGAATAGAGAAAAATCGCATAACGCGCCCTCGGATGTTGCTTGGGGCTGTCGCGGGGGCACCCGCACAGCCACTTTGGTCTATATAGGATCGAATAACTGAACTGACCAGTTTAGTTGCAAGATTTTTTTCCATGCGAGACAAGGCGCGGAAATGCCTATGTTCGGTCCGTGTTTCGTGGCGCTTGGGCTTGGGCCTTGGCTTGGCCCTTTGCATTGGTTAAGACAGGCAAAATAACCGCGCCGCGCGCGTGCAGGAGCAGCCGTCATGAGCAATACCGACAGTTTCATCGATGAGGTCAATGAAGAGGTCCGCCGCGACCGTCTTTACGGGCTTTTGCGGCGTTATGGCTGGATCGCCGTTCTGGTGATCTTGCTGATCGTTGGCGGCGCCGCGTTTTCCGAGTACCGCAAGGCGCAGGCCCGCGCGCAAGCCGAAAGCCTTGGCGATGACATGCTGGCAGCCTTGTCACAGGATGAAACGCCTGCGCGGATTGCAGCCCTAAGCGCGGTCAGCGCCCAGACGCCGACCTCTGCCGCCGTGCTGGCCATGACCACCGCCGCCCAGCAGGTAGAGGCAGACGATACAGTCGCTGCGATTGAGACGCTGAACACGCTGGCGATTAATGGCGACGTGCCCGCAATTTACCGCCAGGTTGCACAGTTCAAATCCCTGACCCTTCAGGCAGAGACAACATCCGCCGACGAACGCCGCCTTGCCTTCGAGGCGATGGCACAGGCAGGCAACCCGCTGCGCCTTTTGGCGCAAGAGCAGATCGCCCTCATCGACGTGGCCGAGGGCAAAGCGGATGCAGCGATTGCCGGCTATCAGGCGATTCTGTCGGATGCCGAAGTGACCTCAGACTTGCAACAACGCGCCTTACAGGTGATTGTGGCGCTAGGTGGCGAACCGGAACTGGCGGACACAGGTGTCAGTGACGCGGCAGCATCATTGCAGAGCGATAACTGAGACTGATCTCGGGCCGTTCGGCAAAACAGGAATAAAAGGTGAGCAGGGCCATGATTTTTCAGCACTATCTGTTGCCAAGGCATGTGACAGCCGGTCTTCTAGGGGCCGCTTTGGTTCTGGGTGCCTGCGTCGAGAAAGAGACCTTTCTGGTCGGCGAACGCGAAGATGTCCGGTCTGTGCTCACCGACCCTGCCGCGCAAGAGCCACTGGATCAGACGGACCTGACCAATAAATCGCGTGGAATCTCTTTGGGCGGGCAGCGGACCAATGCCAGCTGGACCCACAGCATCGGCACTTCCAAATACCGCGTCTCCCATCCTGCCTTGCGCGGGGCACCTGTCTTGGCGTGGAGCGCGGCCATCGGTGCGGGCGACAGCCGCAAGCAGCGTATTACCGCCGATCCGGTCGTTGACGCGGGCCGCGTCTTCACGCTGGATGCTGGCGCGCAGGTGGTGGCGACCTCGACCTCGGGTGCGACGCTCTGGACCCGCGATCTGACGCCCCCCAGCGACAAGCAGGGCGAAAGCACGGGCGGCGGCCTCGCGGTGGAAGGCGACACGCTTTATGTCTCCGTGGGCTTTGGCATTCTGGCCGCCTTGGATGTCTCGTCCGGCGCGATCCGCTGGACGCAAAAGCTGGAAGCCACGGGCACCGGCACGCCCACGATCTACGGTGATCTGATCTATCTCACGGCAGGCGACGCCACGGGCTGGGCCTTGCGCAAGTCCGACGGCAAGATCGAATGGCAAACGGGCGGCAGCGCCAGCCAGTCCAACGTTCTGGGCGCGCCCGCTCCTGCGTTGACCTCCGAGTTTGCGATCTTTGCGTTCGGCTCTGGCGAAGTACAGGGCGTCTTCCGCAAAGGGGGCATCCCGCGCTGGACCGCCTCCGTGGTTGGCCGCAGGCCCGGGCGGGCAGGGTCGCTGATCTCCGACGTGACCAGCGCGCCTGTCGTCTCTGGCAGCACGGTGTTTGTCGGCAACCATTCAGGCCGTTTGGTCGCCTTGAATGCCACTTCCGGACAGCGCCTCTGGACGGCGCGTGATGGCGCGATGGGCGCGGTATGGCCTGCAGGCGGCAGCATCTTTGCAGTCACTGACCTGAATGAACTGGTGCGCATGGATGCCTCGGACGGGAGCCGCATCTGGGGTGTGCCATTGCCCAACTTTGTCGCGTCCAAGCCCAAGCGGCAGTCGGCAATCTTTTCGCACTACGGGCCGATTGTTGCGGGGGGCCGTGTGATCATCGCCTCCAACGACGGGGTGATGCGCAGCTTCAATCCGGTGGATGGTGCATTGATCGGCACGACACCGATCCCCGGTGGTGCAACAACAGCGCCCGTGGTGGCTGGTGGTACGCTTTACGTGGTTTCCGCCAAGGGCCAATTGCACGCCTACCGTTAATGGTCTAAGGCACCCCTCTGCGCGGTATCGCGCATTTGGAGCCTGAAAGATGTCCTTTACCCTCGCCATCGTGGGACGCCCCAATGTGGGCAAGTCCACGCTGTTCAACCGCCTTGTTGGCAAACGTCTGGCTTTGGTCGATGACCAGCCCGGCGTCACGCGTGACCTGCGCGAGGGAGCGGCCCGTCTGGC
>CALAIJ010000164.1 GCA_937923365.1 uncultured Sulfitobacter sp. | reverse complement strand
CTCTTCGTTTATCTGGGGGGTCTGGGTTGATGCCAAGAACCTTGCGGGCCATATCGCGCAGTCGCGCCGCTAGGGTCAGGACCCCTTAATCCTGCACCGCTGGTTTGACAGATTTTTTCTCGTGACCATTGCCTGTCAGGGCATCGCTTGCGATGTCCCGAGAAGGGAGGCGCATCAGTGCCAGGAACTCTTGTTGAATTTCAAGCAGATGTAACGATCCCTGTCGGGCAGTGGCTCACGGGGAAAATCCGTCAAATCCCTTTCGGCAGCTTGCTTTGCAAGCGCCTGTCGGCAAGGGGAGGACGTCAAAACCGCTTCATTTCAGCGGCATGAGCCATTTGCAATTAACCCGTTAGTTGCTGCATGTCTCAAACCGCGGAAATTTCGCGGTTTTGACGCCAGTGGCGCAGGATTAGTGGGTCCTGACCCTAGGGCGCACAAAGCGTTGCTGGCAGCCCGTGCGCATCAATCTGCGCCCGCGCATGATCAAAGAAGGCGCGGACAATCGCGGATTGGCTAAGGGTTTGTTTGGTCGCCAGCCCCAAGGTAACTGCACCCACATCTTCGCGAATGGGCAGGATGGCCAGTGGCTGGCCGTCGGGCGCATAGGCGATTTGCGTCCCGATGTTCAGCAGGCTGTACCCAAACCCGTTGGCCACCAGACTGCGCGCGACCGAAAGATCACTGGTGCGGTCGGCAATGGTCGGCGTCACCCCGACGCTGCGAAAAGTCGACAGGAAATAGTCACGGCTGAGCGGCAGGTCCAACAGAACCAAAGGTTCCGGCGCGATCTCCAGCAAGGACACATCATCCTGACCTGCCATCGGATGATCGCAATGCAGCATCACATAGGGTTTGAGCGCGGTGAGCCCCTCAAAATGGATGTCCTGCGGAATTTCCATATCATAGGTGATCGCCAGATCGATCTCGGCCCGCGCCAGCTTGTGAAACAACGCCACCTGATCGCCTGTATAAAGCGACACATCCGCCGCTGGATACTTTGCCTCAAAAGACTTCCGAAACTTTGCGCTCAGCAGCGGGGCAATGGTGGACAGCGCGCCGATGGCAATCGGGCCACCCGGTTTCTTGGCGACATCCTCTGCTACCGTGTTCAAGGCGGCCGCATCGCCCAGAATGCGCTTGGCTTCGTTAAAGACGCGCCGCCCGCCCGGTGTCAGGGACAAACCCTGCGCGTGGTGGCGCACAAAAAGCTGGATGCCAAACTGCCCTTCCAGCTGGTTGATCGCCGTCGAGATTGACGGTGACGAAACATTGAGCTGATGAGAGGCCTGCGCAATGGTGCCCGCCTCGCCCACCGCCACGAGGTATTCCAATTGCCGGAAAGTAAAACGCACTGCCATGGTATTGCATCGCCTGTCTTGGCGTTCAGATCAAGCGGGTCGGTGCGGTGCTATCCGCCAGCCGCCGCATCGCGGCGCGCCAGCCACAGCAGGAAATCACGGATCGTGCCTTCGTAGTCGTCCCCCGCCAAAGGCCCGCCGTTCGCAAAGACAGAGCCCAGCGCGGTTTGCATCGCTTCCAGCTTTTCGCGGTCCTCGGCGTTCACGTCTTGCCAAAGTGCAATACGTTGATCGATGGTGTCCCCGTCAAGACTGCTGCCGTAGACGGACATGGTCCATCGCACCTCGATGGAGGTCGGGGTCAAAGGCCGGATGCTGAGCGACACCAGCAAGGACGCCGCCACACTGACCACCTGACAAGGGAAAGCCGCAAACAAGGTCGAACGGTGCCGCGACTGCGCGTCCAGACCCGGGGCGCCTTCGCCGCGCGGCGGGATATTGTCGGGGTAATTGGCAAAGTAGGTGGTAAAGCCCACCCCGCTGGGACCTTTTCGGCTAAGGCCCGTAGGCGTGTATCCGTGTAAGGTTTGCGGATGCACCACCGACAGGTGATAGCCTTCCATGAAGTTCTCGACCAAGGCTTTCCAGTTGCAGTGCCAGACCTCGCTTGCGGCGTGCACGATGGCAAACTGGTCGGGCTCGTATGCGCCGATGACCGCCTCAAGGCCCGCCAGTTCCGCGTCGATATCGGGGGGCGCGGGGACCAGACTGACATAGACAAAGCCGAAACGTTGCACGCAGGGGAATGTGCCCAGCTTGCACGATTTGATGTCAAAGCCTTCGTTCTTCATACGAGGCGCACGCAGCAGGGTACCATCGGTGCCATAGGCCCAAGCATGATAGCGGCAGACAAAGCGGTTGGCATTGCCCTGCCCCTCGGCCAGCAACATGCCGCGGTGGCGGCAGACGTTGGACAATGCCTTGATATCATCGCCGTCGCGCACAATGATCAGCGGCTCACCTAACAGGTTAAGCGTCAGATAATCGCCCTGTTCGGTAAATTCATCAGCGCGCCCGACGCAGTGCCAGCCATTGCGCAGCACGGTTCTGCATTCGTGATCAAAGAAGGCGGCATCGGTGTAGAAATGCCCCGGCAAGCTGCGCGGAGCCTCTGCCGGCGCCGCAGCGCAATCTGCAAGGATCTGGCGCATCTGGTCCACGCGCGCGGTGTCGAAACCTGTCTGTCCAACGCTTTCATTCATCCCCCGGCACTCCGTATGACGGTGCCTCGCGCGGGTCGAGCGCACGTTGCACGTAAGCAGCCATTTGCGGTTTGTAGACCTCCCACGCGGCGGAAATCGCCTCGATCGGGCAGTCTTCGGTCCAGTCGCATCGCAGATCGGCCACGGGCCACGCAACCTTGTCGCACAACTGCATGCCGGCTGAATGCACCGGCCCTGCTTCGCCGCCCGCAGCAAGTCCTGCGCGCATGGCGGCAATCAGGCGGTCTCCCAAATGCCCGCCGGTGCTGTTCACAAAGCCATCTACAATGGCTTGCGGCACAGCGTCATTGGCCAGCAAGTTGCCCGCAGAAAGGACATCGCGGCCGGACGCATCCGTCCAGATGCCCAGCGAGTTGGGGCCGGAATGGATGGCTGTCGCTCCTGTTGCATCGATGGCCAGTACCTGACGGTAGTCCATGAACTGTGCCTGCCCCGTAATGCCAGCAATCGCATCAGGCGCGCTTTTGCCGCCCTGCATCAGATCAAGGGCAGCAGGCCCCAGTCGCGGGTCAGTGATATTCTGGCTGGCAACAGCACCCACACCTGCGCGGGTATAGGCGCAACGCGCCGCCACCGCTGGGGAGGAAGAGGAAATCGCAATCCCGAACATGCCGGTGTCAGCGCAGCGGGCAACCAGTGAAAACGTCATTCGGGGATCACCGCAGTGCCGTCGATTTCAACCAGCCACTCGGGGCGCGCAAGGGCCTGCACAACCAGCCCGGTGGACACCGGATGCACGTCCTTGATGTATTCGCCCATGGTGCGGTAGATCGCCTCGCGGTGACGCACATCCGTGATGTAGACGACTACCTTGACCAGATGCGCCATCTCGCCGCCAGCTTCCTCGATCAACTGCTTGATGTTCTGCATGACCTTGTGGGTCTGCGCGACAGGGTCGTGGCTGTCGATGTTCTTGGCATCATCAAGGTTCTGCGGACACTGGCCACGCAACCAGACAGTCTTGCCCCCTTGGGTGACAACAGCCTGACACAGATCATTGTCGAGGTTCTGTTCGGGATAGGTCTCTGAGGTGTTGAACTTGCGGATTCGGGTATGGGCCATTTCAGTGTCCTAAGCGTCAAGCGTCTGGATGCGCCCGTTTATGTAATGCGCAAAATCGTAGTTTGGCCGTTCCAAATGCGACAAATGTCCCGGTGTGGCACCTGAAGACGACAATCCTTTGTAGACTTTCTCGGTGCAGCCCTTGTCCTCGACGTTCACGTCATCAAGCAATGTCTTGAGCTGGGCGAAGTTCGCCTGCGCATCCGCGTCCTCGGCGTAGTCGTCCGACATGCCGCCACCAAAGCCGATACGCACATGATCCACCCCGTCTGGATGCAGCGTCAGATACCAGAAATAGCCGGGCGTCAGGGTAATCAGCAGGCTGGGGTAGATCGCCAGAAGATAGGTGGTGCGGCGTCGGTCCCCCTGCATCCGCGTGTTGGTCGGATGCGCCATGGCGATGCGCAGGGATTCGTCCTTGAGGATGGTATGATAATTGAACGCCGCTTCACCGGGCGGGCAGATCATCTCGTCCAGTTTCGACAGCCCCCCGATGGTGCCCGCGTGGCAGACGGGCAAATGGTAACTTTCCATAAAGTTCTCGGCCAGCACCTTCCAGTTGGTGTTCCAGCGGTGTGTCTCGGAAAAGGTCTGGGTGTAGCGGGCCATGTCATAGTCACCCACAAGCTCCTCGACCTTGGACAGTTGCGTGGCCACATCCGGCGCATCCGCGTTCAAAGTGACGAAGGCCCACCCCAGCCATTCCTGACAGCGGACATCCGGCAGGGCATAATCGGATTTGCAAAACCCCGCATTCAGCGACATCGCAGGGGCACCGCGCAGGGAGCCATCCAGATTATAGGTCCACGCATGATAGGGGCACACGATACTGCGCGTATTGCCGCTGCCCTCCAGCAAGGTGGACATCCGGTGGCGACAGACGTTTGACATCGCCCTCAGCGCGCCGTCCGCATCCCGCAAAACGATGATCGGCTGGCCGGCAAGCTCCAGCGTGACATAGTCGCCCGCCTTCCCCAGCGCGCTGGCACGCCCGACGCAGAACCAGTCCTTGGCAAAGATGCCCCTCAGCTCCCGCTCAAGAAAGGCGTCGCAGGTATAGACCGAGGGCGGCATGGCGCGCGCATGCTCGAACGGCACGGCAACAGTGTCTCGCAGTTCATCACCGGCATCCGTCACGGGCTGCCCCCTTCTTGTCCGATCCGTACACTGCAGAATTTGTGAACTATTGGCGCCTGCGTAAAGTTGAGACTTTGAAACGCTTGGTTTGAGCAGGCCTAATCAAAGCACCCACAGGCGGGCAGCCTGCCCCCGGATCGCCCTTCCAGTGGACCCACGACCGGACATGCGCTAACACTGACTGCAACGTCCCCGTCCGGTAGAGCATCTTCTTCGGGCGCAAACACGGAGCGGTCTCTTGCCCTATTCTTCGCAACCAAGGTCGGCGTTCTGGAGAACATGCAGGGGATCAGAGGACTTCCTGTCGCAAGACCTTTTCCAGCCCGAGCATCTGCTGCAGACAGGCGACCGCATCGCGACGGCAGGCAGTTGTTTCGCGCAGAACATCGGGGCCTATATCCGCCAGTCCTCGTTGGAGTTTGTTGATACCGAGCCTGCCCCGCATGGGTTGGCGCCCGAGACTGCGAAAGGCTTCGGATATGGCCTGTTTTCCGCGCGCTACGGAAACATCTATACATCCCGACAATTGCGCCAGCTGCTGTCCGATTGCGTCACAGGCGACGTCCACGAGGCCGCGATCTGGAAGCAGGACGGACGGTTCTTTGACGGACTGCGGCCAGGCACCGAGCCCGAAGGCTACGCGGACGTGTCCGAGCTGAAGGCCCACAGGCGCGATCACCTGTTCCGCGTCCGCGAGAT
>CALAIJ010000163.1 GCA_937923365.1 uncultured Sulfitobacter sp. | reverse complement strand
GTCAGTTTCAGCGGCTGCCCTTCGGCATTGCGGCGCTTGCCATCGTCGCCCACGGCCCAACCTGCCTCGTCCAGCAGTTTCATGGCGCGCCGCGCATTTCGGCGGTCAAACAGGCGGTCGGGCTTGGAGGTATGCGGCATGCGCACCTCTTCGGTCAGCATCTCGGACGGCACGGCATCACCTAGCGACTGCAGGAACGCCAGCTCCGCCCCTTGGGGCATGCCCGTGGCCATCAGCGGTGTGTCTTGGGTGAAAGACGCGCGTTGCTTGAAGAGCCCGTATTGCAGGCTCTCATTGGTCCATTCAAAGTTGAAACCAAGGGCTACAGCCTCACGCACGCGCTTGTCCTGCAAGACCTCGCGGCCCAGATTGAACACGATACCCGTGGGCGTGGGCGGGGAGCCGTCGGCGATCTCTTCTTTCACGACATAGCCGTTTTCGACCTTTGGAAATTGGTAGGCCGTGGCCCATTGCTTGGAGTTGCCTTCATTGCGGTAGGTGTATTCGCCAGCCTTGAATGCCTCGAAGGCGGCGTTTTCATCGCCAAAGTATTCGACGCGGATGCGGTCAAAGTTGTTGCGGCCCACGTTGAACGGCAAATCCGCGCCCCAGTAGTCAGGGTTGCGCTTGTAGACGATGCGGCGGTTCACATCGACGTCTTCGATCATGTAGGGGCCGGAGCCGGGGGAGGCGACAAGGCGCGACTCGTCCAGCCGTGCGCCGGTTTCCTCGTACCACTTCTTGGACCACGCAGGCACGCCACCCACTTGGTCGATGAGGCTGCGGCGGCTAATGCCTTCGGTAAAGTAGAACTTGATGGTGTAGTCGTCGATGACCTCCACCTTGGGGATGCGCTTGCGCACCGCGTCGGCGTAGGACTTGAGACCCTGATCCAAAAGCAGGTTGTGACTGAACGCGATGTCATGGGCGGTAACCGGATCACCGGTGGAGAACTTGGCGTCTTTTCGCATGTAAAAGATCACCCAATCCTTGGTCTCGGGGTACTCGAGGCTTTCGCACAGCAGGCAGTAGGCCTCACCGTAGACATCTGCGGGGGCGGCCTCGTTCGCGGTTCCTTCACCCAGCAGGCTTTCGTACATCATGTAAGACAGCGCGCCGCCGCGGCCTTTGCGGCTGTAGGGGTTCATGGAATCGAATGTGCCCAGCGTGGAAAAGCTGATCTCGCCGCCTTTGGGCGCATCAGGGTTCACATAGTCGAAATGTGGATAGTCAGCTGGGTACTTCAGATCGCCATAGAACGAATAGCCATGGCTTTTGATCATCGCAGGCTCTTCGGCACGTGCCGTGCCCGCCCAAAGCAGTGCGGCACCTGCGACCAGCAACGCGCCCCACCCCATTGCGGGCCTGGGATCAAATCGGCGGGCGGTGGTCCGGCTGTCTGGCTTGGTCATGCACTATCCTTTGTCACGTCAGGTCTTCCTGAGGATGTAAGCTAACGGGGTGTCAGGCCAAGGGGCAAGTTGCGAATATGTTATCTTTGGTGAAACTGCGGATTTGCGCACAAAAAAGGCCACCCGAAGGTGGCCTTTGACGTTCCCTTGCAGGATTGATCAGTCGTCGATGCTGTCAAGATAGGCGATAACGTTGGCGCGGTCGGCAGGCTTTTTGAGGCCCGCAAAGCCCATTGTCGTACCCGCGGCATAGCTGCTGGGCTTTTCAAGGAAGGCGGAAAGCTCTTCGACAGTCCAATCGCCATCGATTGCCGTCAGCGCGCCGGAGTAGCCGAAATCACCAACAGCCGCGATGTCACGACCGACAATACCGTAAAGGTGCGGGCCTGTGGCGTTGGCGCCATCTTCGACTTTGTGGCAGGCAGAGCACTTCTTGAAGACCTTGGCACCCTTGTCGATGTCCGCTTCGGCCATCAGGGTTTCCATATCGATCTCTTCGGCTTCTTCCGCTTCGGCTTCGGCGACTTCGATGGTGTAGGATTGCTCTCCGTGCGACTCGGCGTGGTAAATCTCTTCACCGGCCCATTTGCCCAGAAGAAGCACCAGCCATGCGCCGAAAAGGCCGCCGGCAATCTTGGTCAATGTCATTGTGTCGAGCATGGGCAGGGTCCACTACTTAAATGGGTTGGTTTCGGCTGCGTTACTATTGCTTTCCCTTACGCGGGGCAAGGTGTAGTTACCGCGACGAAACGACCCTTTTAGCAGCATTTTTCAAAGGAGTGCGCATATGTCGGCCCAAACACCCCCGCGCATCGCCTTTCAAGGGGCGCTTGGCTCCTATTCGCATCAGGCTTCGCTGAACGCACGGCCCGACATGATTCCCGTGCCCTGCGACACCTTTGAGGGTGTTTTTCGCGCCATGGCCGAAGGCCGCGCCGATCTGGCGATGCTGCCTGTCGAGAACACGACCTATGGCCGCGTGGCCGACATTCACCGCCTGCTGCCCGAAAGCGGGCTGCACATCATCGACGAGGCATTTGTGCGCGTGCGCATCGCGCTGATGGCGCGGCCCGGTGTGGCATTGTCGGACATCAAACATGTCCGCGCCCATCTGGTGCTGTTGCCGCAAGCGCGCAGCTTTCTGGATGCGCATGGCATCACCTCGGAGGCCGCCGCCGACAGTGCTGGTGCGGCGGCTGATCTGGCTCAGGCAGAAGGCTCGCTTGAAGGTGTGCTCGCGCCGGAGGTTGCAGCCGACATCAACGGCCTGACCGTGCTGGCCCGCGATATCGAGGATCTGGACCACAACACCACGCGCTTTTTGCTGATGTCGCGCGACATCGATCAGTCGCGCCGTGGCAAGACGATGATCACCACTTTCGTTTTTGAAGTGCGCAACATCCCCGCAGCCCTTTACAAAGCAATGGGCGGCTTTGCGACCAATGGCGTCAACATGACCAAGCTGGAAAGCTATATGGTGGGCGGGTCCTTTACCGCGACCCAGTTCTACGCCGACATCGAAGGTCATCCCGATGATCCGGATGTGGCCCGCGCGATGGAAGAGCTTGGCTATTTCACCAACATGCTGAAAGTTCTGGGGGTCTATCCCTCCAGCACCGATCGCGGCTAGTCGCCGGAATTTTCGAAAAATCCCGACCGTTTTCTTTCAAAGAAAACGCGCCACCGTCAGGAGAAACGTCATGCCCACCCTACCCGACTTCCGCCTCGAGACCCATTTCGCCAAATGGGAATTCTCCGCCCGTTATCATATGACCGCTTCGGATGCCGAAGCCATGTCTCTGCGCGATTTGCTGGCCATGGCCACGCCGGAGGAACGCGAAGAATATGACAGCATGTGGCTGGGATATACCGAAACCTTCGGCGCGCCGGACCTGCGCGCCACCATAGCGCAAACCTATGCCGACCAGCCTGCGGACAATATCCTGTGTTTCGCAGGCGCCAGCGAAGGTATCTTTGCGGCCAACAATGTGATCCTCGACGCGGACAGCCATGCCATTGTGGTGACGCCCAACTACCAGTCGCACGAAAGCCTGCCCTTGGCGATTTGCGAGGCAACGGGCGTGCCTTTGGACCCGAATGACAACTGGTCATTGGACATCGACCGCATCAAGGCCGCGATCCGGCCCAACACGCGGCTGGTCACGATCAACTTTCCGCATAACCCCACTGGGACCATTCTGCCGCTGGACCGCTATCATGCGCTGATTGATCTGTGCCGCCATCATGGCATCTACATCCTGCATGACGAGATTTTTAACGGGCTGGGCCCTACGGGCGCGGCGCATCTGCCGTTTGTTGCCGATATCTATGAACGCGGTCTGTCCTTGGGGGTGATGTCCAAATCCTACGGCCTGCCGGGATTGCGCATCGGCTGGATCGCCTGTCAGGTCCGTGATGTGCTATCTCGGATGGAGCGGATGAAGCACTACCTGTCCATCTGCAACTCTGGCCCGTCCGAGCGGCTGGCCAAGATTGCGCTACTCCACCGCGAAAAGATCCTTGCCCGCAATTGCGCCATCGTGGACGAGAATCTGCCGAAATGGGATGCTTTCTTTGCCCGCTACCCTGACCTTTTCGAGTGGCAGCGGCCTGACGGGTCTTGCATGGCTTTCCCGCGCTACAAGGGCCCCGAGGGCGTCGAGGCTTTCGCCAATTCGCTGGTCGAAGACGCAAGCGTTCTATTGCTGCCCAGCACGATCTACAGCTCTGAATTGGGTCCGACACCAACGGACCGTTTCCGGTTGGGTTTTGGCCGCACAGGACTGGACGCAGGCATTGCGGCGATGGACGCGCACATCATGCGCAACCGCTGAAGGTCGGGGACATCCCCCTCAGGCGGTACGGCTATGACGTTCTTCCATGCCTTTGGCGTATTCGCTGATCCGCTGTTTGTACTTGCGCGTCAGCGAGGCCTTGGCCAGCTTCATCGACTGCACCAAAAGCCGTGCCGACAGGTTCAGCGGCTTGACCTCAAGCTCCACCTGAACGCGGGTGCGACTGCGCGACAGCGCCATCAGTTCAAAACTCATCTGACCGATCAACCCCGGAGAGGTGCTTTCGATGACCATCTCGTTGGGCTTGTCGAACGTGACCATCTCGATCTCGATCTCGCGGCGTTTGCCCCGCAAGTCGAACACAGCGGCCCATGACATGCCAACCCCGGGCGCGCGCATATCGTCCAAACGCTGCACTTCTGCGCCCCGCCGCATGGCGGACCGCTCAAAGCTTTCGAAGTCGCACAGCATCTCGAACACGGCCTCGATGGGCGCTTCGATGTCTTCTTTCGTAGAAAATTTCATTGCACTGCCCCTCTTCACCTGACCTTCATCCACGCCTAGCGATGAAAGACGGCGTTTCGGTGTTAACTATTTGTTAAATGAGTGTTGCCTCAATCCAGCGTATCCGCAAGCCAGTTCTCGAGCAAAAAGTGCGCAATAGCCCCTTTGCGTGCCGGCAGAATCGTTGGGTGATTGCCTGCAAAAATCTCCATCATGTCTTCTCTGGTGACCCATAGAGCATCCTCGATCTCGACCGGATCAATGGTGATGTCCCGGCTTGTCGCCTCACCTTCGCAGCCAAACATTAACGAAGCGGGAAAGGGCCATGGCTGACTGGAAAGATAGTTAACCTGCCCGACTGTCACCCCTGCCTCCTCGAAAACCTCGCGGCGCACGGCGGCTTCTAGCGTCTCTCCGGGCTCTACAAAGCCCGCAAGCAGGGAGTACATGCCCTCGGGCCATCCCGGCGAACGCCCCATCAGCACCGAATTACCGTGAGTGATAAGCATGATCACAACCGGATCGGTGCGCGGAAAATGAGAGGCCCCGCAGGCCGTGCAATTCCGCTGCCAGCCTGCGCTGGCCATGACGCTTACCGCACCGCACTTGGCACAAAAGCCATGCGCGGCGTGCCAGCCAAAGACCGCCTTGCCCGAGGCTGCAAGCTCCGCATCGCGCGGATTGAGCCAGGTCATCACGCGGCGCAGCTCTGCAAAGACATGGTCATCTGGCAGCGCGGGATGGTGCTGTTCGCTGGGGTCCAGAAAAGCGCCCAGCTGATCGGCATCAAGCCCGTCGGGCGTCCATTCTGAGATGTCGTAGGCAAAGCGCGGCGCGCCATCCTCGCGGCCCAACAGAATAGGCGGGAGCGACGTGGCACCAAGCACCGGATGATCCATCGGCAGACGTGCCAGATGCGCGGGGCGGGTGCGCGCGATCAGCGGCTTGCCGCGCCAGAACACGACCGCGCGCGCGTCTTGATGTTGCATGGCGGCGGCAACTCCTTCGGCGTTCCCGCGCAGTTCCCCCGCACGGTCCAACGCCGATCCGCCAAATGTCACCTGCTCTGCGTGCTTCATTTTGCCCCCCATCGAATGATGGTGTTGGTATTGCAGCACAGTTCAAAAGTGTCCACGCTGTTGCCGTAGCGGCAGGTAGGGAAAATTGTTGCACGTTAAAGGTTAATCTGATCGAGTATCAGCAATCTAGAATTGCATTTCCTCACACGAAGCAGGGCTTCATGACAGGGTCAGCGGGTCACATCGGAAAATCGGAACAGGCAGGAGCTGCAAGAGTGGCACCCACAGCCCACCTGCGCGTTCTGGCCACAACCGATCTGCACATGCAACTGACAGGCTATGATTATGTCACCGACAGGCCAACAGCGCGGCCCGGCCTTGCAGGCATCGCCAGCCTGATCGATGCGGCGCGCGCAGAGGCGGCCGCACAGCATCGCGCCTGCATACTGCTTGATAACGGGGATTTACTGGAGGGCTCTCCGCTTGCCGGGCAACTTGCACAGATGCCGGTCGCGGCGACGCACCCGGCCATCGCCTGCATCAACCAGTTGCGGTATGATGCCGTCGGCCTGGGCAACCATGATCTGGATTTTGGTCTGCCTTATCTTGATGCGGTCATTGGCCATCTGAAGATGCCCGTACTTGCCAGCAACCTGCACAACGCAAATCTTCCGGCCATAAAAAAGACCGCGTTGATCGACTGCGCCTTGCCCACGTCTTCGGAGGGGCCAACAACGCTTCGGATTGGTCTGGTCTCTGTCATGCCGACCCTGACGGCGATTTGGAACAAGCACCGGCTTGGCGGGAAAACCCGCATCACCAATGCGGCGGATTGCCTGCGCAAAGCCATCCCCGCCCTGCGTGATCAGGGGGCCGAACTGGTCGTTGTCCTTGCCCATATGGGGATCGCGGCACCCGACCATTCCTCTGGGGAAAGCGCGCTTGAACTGGCCAAAGTGCCCGGCGTTGATGCGCTGATTGCGGGTCACACCCATCAACGGTTTCCGGGATATGGTCACAAGAGCGTCGCAGGTGTTGCGCCGCAAACCGGCACGTTGATGCAAGTGCCCACCATCATGCCGGGGCATGGGGGATCAGATCTTGGTGTGCTTGACCTGACCTTGCGCCAGGGATCAAGCGGCAAATGGTCGGTGATCGGCCATGTCAGCAGTTTGCGCCAGAACACCGCCCAGACACCACGCCATCCGAACGTGCTGGCCGCCGTAGCCCCTGCCCATGCCATCGTGCGCAAACATCTGACCCAACCTGTAGGCCGCATCACGACAGAGTTGAACAATTACTTTGCATTGGCAGCCCCTTCAGGGATCGGCGCACTTTGTGCACAAGCGGCGGAACTGACCGTGCGTGCCGCGATGCGGGAGTGTCCGTCCGACCTGCCTTTGCTGGTGGCAGCCACGGCGCATACGACGGGCGGCAGGGACGGGCCCGATAACTATCTGACCATTCCCAAGGGCGAGGTGCAGCGTCGCCATCTGGCCGGCCTCAACCCGCACAACAACCAGATTTGGGTGATCGAAGTGACCGGTGCCGCCCTGCGCCGCCGCGCCGAACATGCAGCAGGGGTCTTTGACCTGTTGTCCAAAGGCACGCCGCCTGCAAATCTTCTCAAGACCGAAGTGCCGGGGTTCAATTTCGAAGCGCTTTACGGGCTCACCTACCAGATTGATCCCACCAAACCCGAAGGATCGCGCATCGAAGGGCTACGCCATGAAGGGCGGCTCGTGGGGGCTGATGACCGCTTTTTACTGGCAACAGACCAGTTTCGCGCAGCAGGTGGCGCAGGGTTTGAGCGCACCGCGAACCACGACATCTATCTGCGCCTGCCCTGCACCAGCGAAAGCGCCGTTGTCGAGGCCTTGCACAAGCCCGCGCAGCCCCGCCCCGTCCCGTGGACATTTGCGCCCTGTGGCGGCGTCACTGCGCTGCTGCCCACGGCACCGCAGGCGGCGGATCATCTGGATGCAATTGCCCATCTGTCCCCCCGTACGCTTGGCCTGGATGCCTCGGGATTTCTTCGGGTTGCCCTCACGCTCTGACGCTTGCATAGGCCGCAATTGGCACTTATATGACCCTCGAGAGGTTGGTGCGGGCAGGCGCCTCGCCAACCTGGTCAGAGCCGGAAGGCAGCAGCCACAACGAGTCCCGCTTGGGTCGTTATCAATCTCTCACCCAAGCGCTTTTTGCGCTGCAAAAAGCGCGTCGCCCGACAGGGGCATCCACAGGATGCTCCCGAAAGGGCAGCGCCCTACACCCCAATTGCATCTTCCAATTTGCGCAGGAAAAAGCGCGTCGCCCGACATACGCATCCATAGGATCCTCCCGAAAGGGCAAGGCCTCCAGATCCAACGAACGCCCGCTCTTGCCTCAGCTTAAATGCGTGCCATGCGAAAAAGCGACCCGCTTAACGCCTTCCCCCCCGATGGCCTCCCGCAAGACCTACAAACGCGCCGCGGCGAAGGTATCACACTCCCCCACGCGGCCCGTCTCAAACCCGCGCGCAAACCAGCGTGCGCGTTGTTCGGATGTGCCGTGCGTGAACGTATGCGGTTGCGGCACGCGGCCTGCTTGCCGCTGCAAGTGATCGTCCCCGATCTTGCGCGCCGCATTCAGCGCTTCTTGCAGATCGCCTTTCTCCATCAGACCTTTGACATTGGCAGCCCAAATGCCGGACAGGCAATCGGCCATCAGTTCCAGCCGCACGGTCAGCGCATTGGCTTCCGTCTCGGTGGCCCGTTGGCGGGCTGCGTTCACCTTGGGCAGGATGCCCAGTTCGTTCTGCACATGGTGCGCGACCTCATGCGCAATCACGTAGGCCGCAGCAAAGTCGCCACCTGCGCCCATGCGCTGGTCCAACGTGGCAAAGAACGCGGTATCCAGGTAGGCCTTCTCATCTGCGGGGCAGTAGAATGGACCGGTGGCCCCGTTGGCGCCACCACAGGGGCTTTGCGTGACATTGGAGAAGACGACCAACTTGGGCGGATTGTACTGACGGTCTAGCTGCTGAGGGAAAATCTGGCCCCAGACATCCTCGGTTGTGGCCAACACCTGTGCGGAGAACTGCGTCATGCGGTCATCCGTTTCGGACACGCGCGTGCTTTGCTGGGTCTGTGGCGCACTGCCGCTTTGCAGCAGCGAGGACACGTCGATGCCTGTGAAATACCCGATCGCGAGCACCGCAATAACGCCGACAATCCCCATGCCGCCCGCTTTGCCCGCCCTGCGGCCACCGCCGCGCACTTCGACGTTTTTGCTTCTTCTGATCCCGCGCAACCGCATGCTGGTTCCTCCGTAATTTCCGCGCCTGTTGTAAAGCCAACGCGTGACGTACACTATAGTTCGATGAGCGATAGTAACGAATTGGCCGAAGACCGTACAGACTGGGCCGAAGACCGCACCATTCTGGCGAATGAACGCACTTTTGCGGGCTGGATGCGCACGGGCATGGCCTCGCTGGCGCTGGCGGTCGGCCTGAACGCCGTCTTTCAGGAATCAGAGCCGACATGGCTGCCCAAGCTGGTCTCGACCCTGTTTGTTGCCGTCGCCATTTTCATCTTCTGGGCCGCTCAGAATTCTGCGGTCAAGACGTGCATGCGTCTGGACGAGCACCAGACCGATCCGCAACCAGTGCGGCGGGTGCGCATGCTGGCCGCCGTCTTCGCTTTTGCGGCTGTTTGCGTGGGCGGCGTGCTCTGGGCGCTCTGAGGGCGGTTTACCCCGCCGCTCCCACACCCTAGTTTGAATGCTGACCCCGAATCCCCGCCAAAGGCCGCCTGATTGATGTCCGACACCACCGCCTACCGCGTTCTGGCCCGCAAATACCGGCCCGAGACCTTTGCCGATCTGGTGGGCCAGGACGCCATGGTGCGCACGCTCAAAAACGCGTTCGAGGCGGACCGCATCGCGCAAGCCTTCATCATGACGGGCATTCGCGGCACAGGCAAAACCACAACGGCGCGGATCATTGCCAAAGGCATGAACTGCATCGGTGCGGACGGCACCGGCGGCCCCACAACGGAGCCTTGCGGGCAGTGCGAGCACTGCGTGGCCATCATGGAGGGCCGCCATGTGGATGTGATGGAGATGGACGCCGCCTCCAACACAGGTGTCGGCAACATCCGCGAGATCATCGATTCCGTGCATTACCGCGCGGCCTCCGCCCGCTACAAAGTCTACATCATCGACGAAGTGCACATGCTGTCCACGGGGGCCTTCAACGCGCTTTTGAAAACGCTAGAAGAGCCGCCAGAACACGTCAAATTCATCTTTGCCACCACCGAGATTCGTAAGGTCCCCGTCACCGTGCTCTCGCGGTGCCAACGCTTTGACCTGCGCCGGATTGAACCCGAGGTGATGATCGCGCTTATGCGCAAAATCGCGACGGCAGAGGGCGCAGAGATTGCCGATGACGCGCTTGCCTTGATCACCCGTGCCGCCGAAGGGTCTGCGCGTGATGCGACGTCGCTTCTGGATCAGGCCATCAGCCATGGCGCGGGGGAAACCACCGCGATCCAAGTGCGCGCCATGCTGGGTCTTGCCGACCGCGGCCGCGTGCTGGACCTGTTTGACATGATCCTGCGCGGCGATGCTGCCGCCGCCCTGACAGAACTTTCGGGCCAATACGCCGATGGTGCGGACCCGATGGCCGTCCTGCGCGATCTGGCTGAGATCACGCATTGGGTTTCCGTGGTGAAAATCACGCCAGAAGCGGCCGAAGATCCCACAGTCTCTCCCGAAGAGCGCGCGCGCGGATTGCACATGGCCGAAAGCCTGCCGATGCGCGTGTTGACCCGCCTTTGGCAGATGCTGCTCAAAGCACTGGACGAAGTCGCGGCCAGCCCCAATGCGATGATGGCGGCAGAGATGGCGATCATCCGGCTGACCCATGTCGCGGACCTGCCCAGCCCCGAAGAACTGGTGCGCAAGTTGCAAAACGCGACCCCGCCACCTGCGGCCCCTGCCCCTGCACCCAGCGGGGGCGGCGCGTCCGGGGCGACGTCAGGCGCGCAATCGGTTGCTGCGGCACAGACCCGCATGGCCTCCAATCCCACTGGCGCGGGTCAGACGACAGCACTGGCCCAGGACGTGGACGCAGCCCTCGCCCGCTTTCCCTCGTTTGAACACGTGATCGAATTGATCCGTGCCAACCGCGACGTGAAACTGCTGGTGGAGGTGGAAACCACCCTGCGCCTCGCCGCCTACCAACCGGGGCGCATCGAATTCACGCCCACCGACAAGGCCCCGCGCGACATGGCCCAGCGTCTGGGCGCCAAGCTGCAAAGCTGGACAGGCAACCGCTGGGCAGTGACCATCGTCAACGGCTCTGACGCGGAAACGATTGCCGAGGTGCGCGATGCCAAAGACAATGCACTGCAAGCCAAAGCGCAGGACCATCCACTGATGCAGGCCGTCCTTGCTCAGTTCCCGAAGGCGCGGATCACCGCCATCCGCACGCCTGAACAGATCGCCGCAGAAGCGGTCGAAGACGCCTTGCCGGAGGTCGAAGACGAATGGGACCCCTTCGAGGAGGATTGATCCTCTCACTCTTGGCCAGCCCCGTCTGGGCCGAGGTCTGCGACAAAGAACGCCCCCACTGGGACGGCACCCCTGCCACGGCATGGACCGAGGCGATTGCCCTGTTTGCATCCCCCTTGGGCCTGATCCTGCTGCTCGCCACCGCCTTTGCCGTCCGCTGGCGCAGCACATGGGGCGGGCTGGCCGTGACCGTGGGCTGGACGGGATTCGTCACCCTGATCCTGTCTCATGACCCGACGGGATTGCGCGAATTTGCCATGGCAGAGGGCTGTATTGGCCCTCCGACCTTGTTCATCGCGCTGTCTATTGCGATATGTATTGCAACGATCCTGTACACCGCCCCGCGCAGACCGGGCGACAACTAACGGAGAACCACAATGTTCAAAGGACTTGGCGGCCTCGGCGATATGGCCGGAATGATGAAAAAGGCGCAGGAAATGCAGGGCAAGATGGCCCAGATGCAAGACGAGATGGCCAACATCACGGTCACTGGCGAAAGCGGCGCAGGGCTGGTCAAAGCAACCGCCACCGCCAAAGGCGACCTCAAAGCGCTGGACATCGACCCGTCGATCTTCAATGGCGACGACAAGGAAGTGGTCGAGGACCTGATCCTTGCGGCCATCAAAGATGCTCAGGCCAAAGCGGCGGAACGGTCTCAGGAAGAGATGCGCAAAATGACCGAAGGGCTGGGCCTGCCCGCTGATATGAAGCTGCCCTTCTAAGCAGCTATCGGGGCCAGACGTTTTGATCCGGTACGTCTGCGGCCCCCCTTCACCCTTCCTGTAAACTCAATTCCGCCGCTTGCCCGAAAGGCTCCGCTTGAGTTCTACCCGCGACATTGATGCCCTCATTGAGATGATGGCAAAACTTCCCGGTCTGGGCCCGCGCTCTGCACGGCGCGCGGTGTTGCACCTGATCCGCAAACGCGCACTGCTGCTGACGCCGCTCGCGGACATGATGCAGACGGTGGCCGTCACGGCCCGTGAATGTCTGAATTGCGGCAACGTAGGCACGGCGGATATCTGCGACATCTGCACTTCGGAGAAACGCGCCAACGGAGAGTTATGCGTCGTGGAAGACGTGGCCGACCTCTGGGCTATGGAACGCTCGGGCGTGTTCAAAGGCCGCTACCACGTGCTGGGCGGCACGCTGTCGGCGCTGGATGCCATTGGCCCGCAGGAATTGCGCATCCCGCGCCTGCTGGACCGTGTGGCCAGCGAAGGCATCAGCGAAGTGATCCTTGCCCTCAACGCCACCATCGACGGGCAGACAACGGCACACTACATCGCCGACCAGCTGGACGGTCAGGTGCAACTGACCTCGCTCGCCCAAGGCGTGCCCATCGGAGGAGAGTTGGACTATCTTGATGATGGCACAATCACTGCCGCGATGCGGGCCCGCAAATCCCTGTAGCACCTCCCGGTCATCAAAGTGCCAAGCAAAAAAGCAGGCCGCCTGCCCCTCCCAAGGCAGACGGCCCTTTCCGCGCGACGTGGACTGGCTACAGAACAATCACATCAAGCGGCGGAAATCCGTTGAAACCGACCGAGCTGTAAGACGAGGTATAGGCCCCACAGTTGCGGATCATGACACGGTCCCCGTCCCGCAACGCCAAGGGCAGTTGCAGTGGCCGTTTTTCATACAGGATATCGGCGGAATCGCAGGACGGGCCTGCCAGCACACAAGGTCCGGTTTCCCCGCCATCGTGACGGGTGACAAGCTGGTAGCGGATCGCCTCGCCCTCGGTCTCTGCCAGACCGGAAAAGCGCCCGATATCCAGATAGACCCAGCGGTGCAGATCATCGGGTGACTTGCGGCTGACCAGCAGGACTTCGGCAGCGATATGCCCCGCCTCGGCCACCAGCCCGCGCCCCGGCTCTGCCATCACTTGCGGCACATCGCCAAAGCGGGCCGTGACGGCTTCCATGACGGCTGCGGTGTAGCGGCGTGGCCGCTCCACAGTTTCGCCGTAGAACGCAGGAAACCCGCCCCCCAGATTGAGCAGTTGCAGGTCATGGCCTGCTGCAATGGCTGCATGCCACAGCGGGGCGACCTGATCCAGGACAGGCTCCCAGAACTCCGGCTTGCGGGTTTGCGAGCCTACGTGAAACGACAACCCGTAAGGCACCAGGCCCACAGCGCCTGCGTGATTCAGCAGATCGGGCAAAGCAGCGGCAGCACACCCGAACTTGCGGCTCAGCGGCCAATCCGCCAGCGAGTTTTCGACAATCAGGCGGATGTAGACACGCGCACCGGGGGCATGGGTTGCAATCTTGTCCAGCTCGGCCACGCTGTCAGCTGCGAAAAGCGTCACGCCCACGGAATGGGCAAAGGCCACGTCGCTGGCGCGTTTGATGGTGTTCCCGAAGGATATCCGCGACGCGCAGGCCCCCTGCGCAAGACAAAGCTCGATCTCGCCACGCGAGGCCGCGTCAAAGCCCGCCCCTTTGCGCACCAGCAGGCGGATAATTTCAGGCGCGGGGTTTGCCTTGACGGCGTAGTGGATATGCGCGCGGCCCAGCCCTGCGTGTAGGGCATCGTATTGCTGGGCGACACGGTCGCGGCTGATCACCAAGGTGGGCCGCTCAAAGCTGTTGGCCGCGATATAGGCGGCGGCAGGGTCAACACTCACAGAGGATACGGCGCGAAAGACGCCGGGGAGGGGTGCGTTCATGGTCATCTCCAAAGAGCAAACGGGGTGGGAGCCCCAGAAGTCGTTTCAAGAGACGTTACCGTCGCTGCATAAACGCGGGTCAGTCAGGATCACTGACCGGCCAGAGGCGCGTGCGTTGGCGTCTGTGATGCGCCATTTACGCCGATTTGGGATTCGCACAAGATAGAAAATGCGTGCCCCGTCATTTTATCGCCCGCACGCGAAAACTGCAGGATTGCAGACACGATCAAAGCATTCTGCGGCGTGTCCTAACCCTGCTCCCAATCCCCTCCGATGGGCGCGCGGTTGCGCTTTTGCTCGGAACGGATCATCCGTTTTGTCTCCGCCGCTTCCTGCGCATCCGCAACGTCCAGTTTATCGCCCTCGGCAGGTGTT
This sequence comes from uncultured Sulfitobacter sp., assembly GCA_937923365.1. Classification (GTDB taxonomy): domain Bacteria; phylum Pseudomonadota; class Alphaproteobacteria; order Rhodobacterales; family Rhodobacteraceae; genus Sulfitobacter. Next base: position 9,193 of record CALAIJ010000163.1, on the reverse strand, counting down.
TCAGCCAACGCCAGCTTGAACCACATGGGAAAGTGGTCCGAGCCGATCTTGCCCAGACGCTCCATCTCGATCAGGCGGAACCGCTTGTCGTGAAACAGGTGATCCAACGGCCAGCGCATCCACGGCATTGTGGCGCTGAATGTGTTGTAGAACCCGCGTCCGACGCGGGGGTCCAGCAGATGGGACAAGCGCTGGAACCTTCGCGTGGTGGTAGACCAGGCAACATCATTGAGGTCACCGCTGACAATAGCGGGCAGTGCGTCTTCTGCGGCCTCCAGCCCTACCAATGCGATCTCGCTGTCGCGGCCGATGGTGTCGTGATCAATGACGGGCGGTTCGGGGTGAACCACAAAAAGCCTTATCTTCTCGCCCGATGCCAGACGCAGGCCGGTGCGGATCGATGGCACGTCCTGAGTGACCAGATCGCGCACCTCAGTCTTTTCCAACGGCAGTCGGGACATCAGGCACAGGCCATACCCGTTGTCCTGTGGCACCTCGACCCAATGGGCAAAGTCATCGGACAAGGCAGCCTTGAGGGCAGCAATCCAGTCCGCATCCACCTCGATCGCCATCACGACGTCAGGGGCGCGGGCGCGGATCAGATCAATCAGGCGGTCATACGCGCGGTTGGACATTTTCACATTGGCGGACAACAGACTGATGTGCCGCCGGGGCTGGTCGCGCAATGCTTGGGTCGCGCCCAGTGACTGTCGCCTGCCAAGCGGAGTGAACTTTATGATGTAGCCTGCATGGGTCGCCACAACCGCCCCCATCAAGACTGCACCCGCAATCCCGGCAGGGCCTCGGTGCAGGACAATAAACAGCAGCCCACATACCACAGCCGCCCCAAGAAACTGGGCCCGTGGGAAGGCGAGGCCCTGAATCGCTCCATAGGGCAATTTGGTCAGCGGCAAGAACACCGCAAGAACCAGCAGCACCGCGATGATCCATAGAACAAGGGTAGACGTAATGAACACGGATCAGAGCCCCATTTTACTGGCAAGAACGTCGCCTGCGTTGGTTGCAAAAAAGGCGCGAGGTTTCCCCGCGCCTCAAGAGCAAACATTCGCGGGGGCAATTCGTTCCCCCGCCGTTGCCAAACGGATCAAGCCTTGGTGTCGTCCTCAGCTTCGGCATCCTCACCTTCGGGCAGGGAAAAGAAGCTGTCGGCGTCAGAATAGTCACCATCGTTCGGGTCTTTTTCTGCATCATCCGCGTCATCGGTGCCAGACAGCGTGAAGGTCTCAAGCCCTTCGATGGCTGTGGGGATTTTGGGCTCCGCGTCCATGCCGAGGCTCTGCTCGGTGCTGACCAGCTTGCGGCGCTCGTCATCAGACATGACCGCCCCTTCCTTGGCCTTTTTGGCCGCGGCCTTTTGCACGACAGCATCCAGTTCGGACTGCTTGCACAGGCCAAGCGCCACAGGGTCAATGGGCTGGATGTTGGAGATGTTCCAGTGGGTCCGCTCGCGGATGGCCTGGATCGTTGGCTTGGTGGTGCCCACCAGCTTGCTGATCTGGCCGTCGCTGAGTTCGGGGTGGAACTTCACCAGCCACAGGATGGAGGCCGGACGGTCTTGACGCTTGGACAAAGGCGTGTAGCGCGGGCCACGGCGCTTTTCTTCGCCTTGGGCGGCTGCGTTAAACTTGAGCTTCAGCTTGTGCATCACGTCTGCCTGAGCCGCGTCGATCTCATCTTGTGTCAACTGGTTATTGGCAACCGGATCAAAGCCTTTGACGCCTGCGGCCACATCGCCATCTGCGATGCCCTGAACTTCCAGTTCGTGCATGCCGACAAAATCCGCGATCTGCTTGAAGCCGATGGTGGTGTTGTCCACAAGCCAGACGGCGGTGGCTTTGGCCATGATAGGTTTTGACATGGGTTTCTCCTGAATTTAGGTCGCAACTTTCCCGTCGCCTGAAAGGGCTTTCCCGGGGGCCGGGATGGTTTCCATTGTCGGGGAACTTGCAAGGTATATAAGGACCCGAAACGTATAAGGAAAGACCCAATGCGCATGCTCTTCGCTGGCCTGTCGGCGCTCATCGCCTTTGCAGCTTCACCGGTCTTGGCCGAGGGGGAGCGTGCCGGAGAGTTCGATTACTATGTGCTCTCTCTGAGCTGGTCCCCGAACTGGTGTGCGCTGGAAGGTGAAGCCCGCAAGTCACCCCAATGCGAAGAAGATCACGGCTGGATCATGCATGGGCTCTGGCCGCAGTTCCACCGCGGGTATCCGTCTTACTGCAAAACGGCACAACGCGCGCCGTCACGCCGCATGACCGCCGAGATGGCCGATGTCATGGGCACTAGCGGCCTTGCCTGGCACCAGTGGAAGAAACACGGCTCTTGCACGGGCCTGTCGGCCGAAGACTACTATACATTGTCACGGACCGCCTATGCCACTGTGGTCCGACCCGAAGTCTTTCGCAAACTGTCACGTCCTGTAAAGTTGCCTGCAAAAGTGGTGGAAGAGGCTTTCTTGAAAGCCAATCCCGCTTTTGAGGCTGACGGCATCACCATCACCTGCCGAAACGGCCACATTCAAGAAGCACGCATCTGTCTTTCACGTGATTTGATGCCTGTACCATGCGGACAAGACGTGGTGCGGGATTGCAAAATGCAGGACGCCGTTTTCGAGCCCATCGATTGATCCGGTGGCGACAGAGCGTGATGAGCCTGCGGGACGCTCCGCGGGGGAAGAGTTAAGGCCAGAAAAAGGGGAAGACGCATTGACCTTCCCCCTGGATCGAACGCGAAGGTTCTTTTCCTGCCGCGGTCATCGCCTTCCACAGCTATACCGCGCAAGCAGACTTACCTACCAAGGTTAACTCTCCATTACTTTTTCTGGCGAGAATATTCCCCCGCCGGGAGGCAAAACCGATTTGTCGGAGGCAAATCAAAAACATCGTGCCGCGGGCTTGCCCGCGCCCTTTGGATCAACCGCTGACGTCAAGCACGATCTTCCCGATATGCCCGCTTGTTTCCATGCGGGCATGTGCCTCTAATGCAGCCTCCAGCGGATACGTGCTGTCCATCACTGGCGCTACCCGTCCCGAAGCCAGCAGCGGCCAGACCGCTTCGCGCAGTTCCTCTGCGATCCGTGCTTTGGCAAGGTCGCTTTGCGGGCGCAAAGTGGAGCCTGTCATCGTCAACCGGCGGGTCATCAGCGTGGCAAAGTTAACCTCCACCTTGGGTCCTTGAAGGAACGCGATCTGCACCAGTCTGCCGTCTTCTGCCAAAGCTTTGATGTTGCGTGGAATGTAGGGTCCACCAACCATGTCAAGGATCAGATCCGCGCCGCCTTGTGCTTTAAGCACCTCGACAAAATCGGCGTCGCGGTAGTTGATCGCCACCTCTGCACCCAACTCAAGACAGGCCGCGCATTTCTCGTCAGAGCCGGCCGTGGCAAAGACCCGCGCGCCAAATGTCTTGGCAAGCTGGATCGCTGTCGTCCCGATGCCGGATGACCCACCGTGCACCAAAAACACTTCGCCCGCCTTCAGGCCCCCACGCATGAAAACGTTGGACCAGACGGTAAAGAACGTCTCGGGCAGGCAGGCCGCCTGTTTCAGGTCAAGCCCGTCGGGCACTGGCAAACAATGTGCGGCGGGTGTCGCCACGTATTCCGCATAGCCGCCACCGGGCAAGAGCGCGCAGACCAGATCGCCGACAGCAAGGCCTGCGACCCCTTCGCCAAGGGCTATCACTTCGCCCGATGCCTCTAGCCCCGGCAGGTCGCTGGCCGTGGGCGGCGGCGCATACATGCCTGCGCGCTGCAACGCATCGGGACGGTTTACACCCGCAAAAGCGACCTTAAGCACCACCTGCCCATAGTCAGGCACAGGCACGGGACGCTGGGTCACTTGCAAGACTTCCGGCCCACCGGGTTCGGTAATTTCAACGGCGCGCATTGTGTCAGCCATGACAGGTCCTTTCGGGTTACACTGTTTGGCGGAAAACATAAGCGCAGATGCGCCAAGCGGACAGCCCTGATTTTGGCCCCTTTTGACACCCGTCACGATTTGCTAGGCCTGCGGAGCATCGCACGGACAAGGAACCACAGATCAATGGCGCACGACCCGATGTTCTGTCTTGCCCCTTCGGCTCGCTTGTTTGCGGGTGACGCGCGCGTGGCATTGCCACCCAACGCGCCTGCGCAAGGCTTTCGGATCATTCCGGCCAACCCGCCAAGTGCTGCACTCGGCCTGCTTGTCGAAGCGGTTTCCGCCCGGGATGCGTTCTGTGTCGCACCTGAACCCTTGCCACGGGACTGCACCGCATCAGCACCTGATTTCCTGACGCTGACAGGCGGCAGCACCGGCGCGCCCAAAGCGATCCTGCGCAGTCAGGCCTCGTGGATCGCCAGCTTTGAGCTGCACGCAAGGCTCTTTGATCTGCCGCAGCTGGGGTCCACAGCCATTCTGGGCAGTCTGGGCCATTCGCTTTCGCTTTTCGCGGTACTGGAGGGGCTGCATCTGGGTCTTGATGTGCATGTTCTGACCGCGCTGCCTGCGGCACGACAACGTGACAGCCTTTCTGCCAACCAGATCCGCGTTCTATACGCCACACCGACGCAATTGCGGCTGCTGGCGCACAACACCCTCGCCCCGATCCCCAGCCTGAGCCTTCTCTTTTGCGGTGGCGGCACTTTGGATGCGCACACGCAAGATGCGCTTCAAGGTCTCTTTCCGAATGCGGAAATCCACCGGTTCTATGGCGCTGCCGAGACCAGTTTTGTCACCATGGCAGACCGGACCACACCTGCTGGTTCTGTCGGAAAACCCTACGCTGATGTCGACGTGCGCCTGCTGGACGGCGCACTTTGGGTGCGCAGCCCCTATCTGTTCACAGGCTATATCCCACCTAACACAGCACCACCGGAAATGCGGGACGGCTTTCTGAACACTGGCGATCTGGCGCGCGCGGATGCAGAGGGGCATCTGTGGATCACAGGCCGCGCCTCGCGGCAGGTAAGTATTGCGGATCAACTGGTCTCTCCCGAAGCGGTTGAGGCTTTGGTCGCAAGCCATCCTTTGGGCGGGCCTTGCGCAGTGCTGGCGCTACCGGACAAGCTGCGCGGGCACCGACTGGCTTTGGTCCTGCAAGGCCCAAAAGACCCCGCGCGCGACAAGGCGGTCCGGCAGGCCTGCATTGACAGCTTCGGGCCTCTGATTGCCCCCCGCAAAATCCTGTTTCAACCCGAACTGCCCCGGCTTGAATCAGGCAAGACCGACCTGACCCAATTGGCGCAACTGCTGGAGACGTCCACATGACCGCTTACCTGATCGCCGCCTGCCGCAGCCCTGTCGCCCCCCGCGGCGGCGCCTTGGCGCAGCTCTCGCCAGAAGGGTTGGCCCTGCCCGTCCTGCAGGCCGCGCTGGCGCAGGCCGGATTGGACGCGGCACAGGTGGACGAAGTCATCCTCAGCAATGTCCTGGGCGAAGGCGGTAACCCCGCGCGGCGTCTGGCACTGGCGGCGGGATGCCCGCCAACCGTTGCCGGTCTGAGCATCGACAGGCAATGCGCGGGCGGCCTTGATGCGATCTTGCTGGCGCGCCAGATGGTGCTGGCGGGGACAGCAGACGTGGTGATTGCCGGCGGAGCAGAGAGCTATTCCCGCAGGCCCCGGCGGTTGCGCACCTTTGCAGATGGCCGCGCGCCGGAGGCCTATGACCAAGCCCCCTTCACCCCTTGGGCTGACCGTGATCCGGCCATGAGCGTGGCCGCGGATGCCTTGGCGGTTGCACATGGCATTTCGCAAGAGGCGCAAGACCTCTGGGCGCAGGAAAGCCACGCCAAGGCGCTGGCATATCACCCTGCAACAAGCGAACTTATCCCGACCAACAGCCTTGAACGTGACGCTTTCACCCGTGCGCTCAGCCCCGCGCATTGCGCCCGTGCGCCGCGCATCACGGGCAGCATCACGGCGGCCAATACGGCTGTGGCGGCTGATGCCGCGGCCCTTTGTGTTGTCGTCTCTGAGCGGATTGCACAGGATCATCAGGGGCATGCGGCACACATTCTTGATGGCGCGACGCTGGGACATATCCCCGATCAACCGGGGCTGTCGCCTTTGCCGGCGATTGCGCGGATCATGGCACGTCAGAATTTGTCCCCCTCAGACCTGACAACCGCCGAGATCATGGAAGCCTATGCCGTGCAGGCCATCGCTTGCGTGCAAGGTGCGGACCTTGATCCGGCGCGCGTGAACCCTGGCGGCGGAGCTTTGGCGCGGGGACATCCTGTTGGCGCATCAGGCGCGATCAATGCCGTGCGGTTGTTTCACGAAGTGACAACACGCGGCGGCACTGGGCTGGCCGCGATTGCAGCAGCAGGCGGTGTAGGTTCTGCAATGTTGCTAGGCGCGTGACAGCAGACTTGCGGGACGCGCACGCGCCAAAGCACCGGTGATCACTGCGGCCAGAACCGCTTTGATAAAGTCACCGGGGATAAAGCTCATGTCGGCAAAGAATGCCTCAACCGGGGTCAGGCCCACCACCGCAATAAGCCCGAGGATGCCGCAAATGTGCACGACCACAATACCGCCCGCAACGGCAGCCACGCCTGCCGCCAAACCCAGTGGCAGCGAGTACAGCCGCTCCATCACCCAACCGGTGACAAAAGCGCCCAGCACATACCCGACAAGGTAGCCGGCCGACCCCGTCGCGAACATGCCGATCCCGCCGCGCCCGCCTGCCAGCAGCGGCAAGCCGATGGCGACGAGTCCGACAAACAGCAACGCTGCCAGACCGCCCCGCTTTGCGCCCAAAATGGTGCCACACAACATGATCCCAAGGCTTTGCGCCGTGATCGGGACGCCAAACGCCAAGGTCAGTTGCGGGATCAGGCCCAAGGCGGCGACCAGTGCCGCAAAAAGGGCGATCAGGGTAAGGGAACGTTCCATGTAAAATCCTTTTAGACGACGTTTGGGTAGTGGGCCGATTGCCTGCGGTCAAGCAATCATCCGTTACAATCTGCAGCGATATATCTGGCAGGTCACAATCCGCCTCGCGCGCGCAATGCCTCTGCCACATGTTCGGCATCATCAATGGCCAGCAGCATGAACGGCGGCAAGATGCGCCAGCGGGCGCGGCGCGGCGAACGGGCACGCCACGCATGGGTCAAGGCCGCACCTTTGTCGGCCAGCACAGGTGTGAAGCGGACGACCAATGCCACGGCAAGCTCGATGGCGCGGGTGTTGATGCCAAAGCGCCGCAAAGGCGACACCAGCCAGCGGATGACCTGCATCAGATCGCTCAGTCGCGTGGTCATTGTGACCAGATTGGCCAGCCCGACAGCGGTGAACATCCGCATGACGATGACGGCACCATGGCCCGCGTCTCCGGTGAAAGCATGCCAAAGCCCCACCAGCAGCGCGAATGGCCAAAGCACCCAAAGACGCCGCAGTCCGGTCTTGAAAAAGGCGGCACCGGGCAGCGCGTAGGCCAGCAACATCACGGAGGCAAAACCTGCGTGCCAAGCCACGGATTTGACCGCAAAGAGAACAACAGTCGCCGCGCAAAGCACCCCCAGCTTGGCCCCTGCAGGCCACCCGTGGGCGCGGGTCTCAACCGGAGAGGTCAGAGAGATCATCGCCCCCTCCGATCTGCTGCATCCGCGCCTCGAAGGCGGCGATGACCTCCCCCGCAGGGCCATCCTGCGCGATGCGACCGTCGTCGATCCACAGCACACGGTCATAGCCTGCAAGAACACTTGGCTGATGCGTGATCAGCACCAATGTGACCTCCAACGCATCCAGCATCCGTTGCAGTTGCACGGTGGTGGGAATATCCAGCCCCGCAAAAGGCTCGTCCAGCACGATCACCTTGGGCTGCATGGCCAGCACGGACATCAGACACACAAGCTGCCGCTGCCCTTGGCTGAGAGGATGGACAGCTGATGTGGCCCAGTGGGATTTGCCAAATTGCGCGAGGATATCGGACACGCCACGGGCGGCCTGATCGCGGGATTGACCCATCTGGGTGAGGCCAAAGGCGATCTCTTCCTCGACGGTGGGAAAGATGATCTGGTGGTCAGGATTCTGAAACAGGATACCGACCAGCCCCAAGGCGGCCTTGCGGTCAGCCGCCACGTCGACCCCTGCGATCCGCACTGTCCCCTCGCTGGCAGCGACCAGTCCGGTCAGCACCCGCGCAAGCGAGGTTTTACCCGACCCGTTGCGCCCGACAATCCCGATCCGGCGCGCATCTGTTGACAGGGTAATACCGTGCAGCACAGGCACACCACCGGGGGCGTAGTGCACATCCTCAAGCTGGATCAAAGCGGCGGCATCGGGCATCTGTGGGCCTTGGGATCAGAGCGGTTGGCTGCTCCTACCACTGTGCTGTAACGGCGAAAACGCAAAAGTTAACGGCGCGGCGCGGTCCATGATCCGGGCAGATCACCCTTGGGAAATCTGGCGGGTGCCTTGATGCGGTCCATCAACCAATGCGGACCTGCCATCAAACGGCTCAGCGTGGGGCTTTCGCGCACCTGCGCCTTGAGCTTTTCGATCTGCATGACGTTGTCGATGCGCCGGTCCAGAAACGCACGGGTGTCGGCATGCCCTTCGCTGGTATCACCCAGCCAAAACAGCACCGTCGCGGAATAAACGGCAGAAAGCGTGGCCCGTTTGGTGTACCAGTTCACATCGTCCGAGGTGTCACCCAGTGCTGTCCAGATGTCATCTGCTGTGCCCCAGACCAATTTGGCCCCGTCGGGTGCATATTGCGGCAGCGCAAAAAGCGCGGTGCCACGGCGCACGATTTCCTTGTCGCTGATGAGGTCCAGCCGCAATTCCACGGCATGTGCGATCCGGTCGCGGAACCGCATCGCGCTGAGGTCTTTCGCTGCAAGCTGTGCGACCATCCGGCTGTCTGCGTCCTTGTGATAGGCGATCGCCAGATCAACGGCACCCCTTGGGCAAGTGGCGCGTGCCACTGTGGCATCAACGCCTGCGTCGCGGATGGCGGCTTTGAACGTTGCCTCTGACCAGCCATCGAAAGGCACGTGATCAAGGGCGGCCTGCAACAGTCGGGCCTTGGGGGAAGTGTCATGTTCCGTCATCGGGGTCTCCTGCGCGGGGGCGGCAAATGGGTGGACAAACCATAGATAGCCCGCTATACGGCCATTTCCTGCAAATCCTTGCAACTTTAGACTAGAAAGGTGGTGAAAACCACATGCAGGTTAGTGTTCG
>CALAIJ010000162.1 GCA_937923365.1 uncultured Sulfitobacter sp. | reverse complement strand
GCGACCAGATCAAGCTGGGGCGTGTGGATGTATCCCTGATCGGCGTCCTTCACAAAGGCATCCTCGATGTGGATCACATGGACGCGGCCGATCACGACGCTTTGGTGCGGGCCTGTGACGATGGTCTCAAGGTTCGTACATTCAAACGCAACGGGGCTATCGGCGATGCGCGGGGGTGCTACATGATCGGACGGCGTCGTGGCAAGGCCGGCCAGCTTCAACTCGTCCACACTTTCAGGCGCGTTCACTGCCGTGAGGTTCATCTGCGTCACCAGACGCTCGGGCACCAGGTTGACCACAAATTCGCCAGTGGCTTGAATGTTGCTGGCCGTATCTTTGAAGCCCCGCTCAGGGTCTGCCAGCAATCCCAACGCGATTGTCGGCGGAGCAGAGCCCATCACGTTGAAAAAGCTGTAGGGCGCGGCGTTCAAAACCCCATCCGCAGACAGCGACGTCACCCAGGCAATCGGGCGCGGCACCACTGTTGCGGCCAACAGTTTGTAGGTGACCTGATCACTCAATTGCTCAAGATCAAAGCGCATGGAGGGGTCCCGTCATCCGGTCACGCCACCTAATCCGGCGTGGCGTTGACGACATGGTTGCGCAGGCTGCCGATACCTTCGACATGCGCTTCGACCACATCACCGGGCCACATCCATTCCTGCGGGTCACGCCCTGCCCCGACACCGGAAGGGGTGCCGGAGGCGATGATATCACCGGGCTCAAGCGTGATGCCGGTGGACAGATCAGAGATCAGGTAATCCACCTGAAACAGCATGTGTCTGGTGTTGGAGCGTTGCTTTTCCTCGCCATTGACCGTCAGCCACAGGTCCAGCGCCTGCGGATCGGGGATTTCATCCGCCGTCACGATGCAGGGGCCGAAAGGCGCGAATGTGTCCTGCCCCTTGGAGAATATCCACTGTCCCGCACGGCGATTGTCGCGCGCAGAGATGTCGTTCATCACCGAATAGCCGAACACATGCGAAAGCGCGTCTTCTTTGGACACACGTGTCGCGCGGGTGCCGATGATCACAGCCAGTTCGACCTCCCAATCCAGTTGCTGGGTCATCTTGGCATTGTGCTGGATCGCATCCCCCGGACCGACAACTGCGGTGGGCGGCTTGGAAAAGACCACAGGCTGTTTTGGCAAGTCGGCGGAAGTGTCCAGCGTGCGGGCACTTTCCTCCACATGCTCGACATAGTTCAGGCCGATGCCAAAGACGTTCTTGCGTGGCACCGGAATGGGGGCCAGCAGTTTGACGTTTGCCAATGCGGTCGCCGTCCAGATCGGGAATGCGCCATCCACATCCTCCAGCGCTTGCGCAAGCGCCGCGAGGCCGGGACGGCCCGCGTCGATCATATCAAGCATCGCATCCGGAAAATCCTCGCCCACGGCATCGCCCAAGGCGGCCACGTCCACGACCAGATCGCCCTGAATGACGCCCAACCGTGCGTCACCCTCGGGCGTGCTGCGAAAAGTCACAAGTTTCATGGTATTCCCTACCCTATTGGCTGATTGCCGTCGTTTTCACCGAAAGCCTGCTCTCGGTAGAGGCCCATCGCCCGCATCACGGGCAAATCATTGAGGCAGAACAGGCAGGCGTCTTCCGTGTCAGAGCCGTTTGCATGCTCATGCCATGCCCATGACGGCACGCAGAAAATGTCCCGCTCTGACCAGTCATAGCGCTTGCCATTGATGACCGAATGCCCGCTGCCCTTGGCCACGTGATAAAGGTAGCTTCCCGTGTGCCTGTGCGCTTTGGTATGCTCACCGGGGCGCAGCATTTGCATGCTGGCACCCATTGTTTGCATGACGGGGCCATTCGTTGTGGGGTTCACATATTCCATCAACACCCCGTCGAAAGGTGATCCATCCGTCGCAGAGGCGTATTTGGTCAAAGCCTCATAGGTCGGTTCCCATTCGTACTTGAACATCGGGCTGTAGCCTTTGGTCCAGTCGCCGCCACTGGGGGTCAGCCCTGCATTCCCCCATGTCTTGGTCATATCGTTGACAGGATAGGTGACGGGTTCACTCAGGTCGGGGTGTACTTCGAAAAAGTTGGCCTCCATCGCGTTGACGAAAGGAATGTCCAGACCATCCTGCCAGATGCAGGGCGTGCCGCTTTCCTCGACCGCGTGTTCGTGCCACGTGCCATTCGGCGTCAGGACAAAGTCGTTGCGCCCCAGTGTCATCTTATGGCCGTCCACAACCGTATAGGCGCCTTCACCTTCCATGATGAACCGAATGGCCGAGGCAGAGTGGCGGTGGGCTGTCGCCTTCTCTCCGGGGTTCATGACCTGCAGGCCTGCGTATATCCACCCGACGGCAGCCGACACGTCCGTGCGCCCGGGGTTGTTGAGGTAGATCACACGGCGCCCCGCTTTTTCCGGCGTGACCAGATCAACCGACCGCAAAACATGCGCGCGCAGATCGTCATACCGCCAGACGACCGGCACCGATTGGGAGACCGGCTCCCAAGGTTCAATCTTGTTGGCCACGGTCCAAAGCGCGCCGGTATCGTATTTCTCAAGGTCTTTGTAGTACGCCAACAGCTCTGGCGTATCTTCCACATTGGCCCGTCCCGCGACGTTCTCGCGGTGGTTTTCACGCTCTTTGGTCATAAGAACCCCTCCTCGCTTGAAAAACATCGCATGGGCTATTTTGGTTTACAATTTTTATTATCGCGAGGCTTGGTGCAGGCAAGCGCCCAAGACAGGTTGCCCCCGACAGGATTGAGATCTGGGGCGGCGGACTGAGTGGCGCTGCCAGAGGGCACGACGCACCGCAATCAAAGCGCAGGCGCGGGGGTGTATATCTGCATCTCGCCCGGCTGGAACCCGTGCAAGTCAAACTGCCAGCGTGCCTTGGGCCAGCACACTTCCATCTGCAATCTTTGAGGGCGGTAGACGGCTGTGTATAGCGTGCCAAACCCCTGATCAAAGGCGACGGAATAAAGCGGCGGCCTGAGGAACGCGCGGATAAACTTCTCTTCGGGTTCCGTGTGCAGGGTAAGCCGTTGCAGCAAGAACCGCTCGCGCTCCACCGTGGCGGTAAAACGCGCATGGCTGGCCCATTCCACCTTTTCCTGATGGTTGGTTGCCACGGCCGCATGGGTGATGATGGCCGCGCGATCGGGTGCCATAAGCGCTGTCAGATAGCGGCGTTCGGCATCAATGACAGTGACGTTATAGCTCATGTGGGTGGGCACGCGGGCCAGCACTTTGCCAGCCTCTTCGGCAGTCTCGCAAGTTTGCAGGACGTAGCGCAGGATCAACGGCACACCAAAGCCGTCCCCCACCACGCGCCGCCCGCCAAAGGTCAGCGAGATGGCAAGGCCTGCGTCATTGATCCCGTCAACCAACCCCCAAAGGCCATCGCTGGTGCCCATCACGGTGCGGCCCTGCCAGTTGGTGTGCAGGATCAGACTGTCGAATGCGCTGGGGCTATAGTCATAGTTGCGCACCAGAACAGGTTCTGCGCCGGGCCAGATGGCCTGCGAACAGCCCGACAGATAGGGCGGCGGGCAATAAAAGCTGAGGAACCGTGCGGCGTGATCCGACCCGCCTGCAAGCTCGCACAACTGTTCGTAGAGTGGCACGATTTCCGGCATGTGGGTCTTGAGCGCCTGCAGGCTGTCCCAATATCCGGGGCGCGCTTCGGCCCCTTCGCGCAGCCACCAACGATGGTAGTCGGGCCAGTATTGACCAAACAACCCGGCCCACACGGGACCGGGTTCTGCTTCGGAGATGGCGCGCCAGTTCAGTCGCATGAGGCGGGTGAACCCCTACAGGATCTTGAACGCGGGATCGGCAAAGTCGGGACCCGCTTCTGCCACCGGCAAAGGTTTGCCTGCAACGGCCTGCTTGATCCCGTGAATCCAGCGCTTGCCGCGCTCGTTCAGTTTGAAGCCCGGCGTCATGGAGCGCCCGCGCGTGACCAGAATGCCGATGTCGGCACCTTCATAGCGGTAGTCACCCGGTTGCAGAATCCGCAGGAAGAACGCTTCGTTCTCGCTCTCTACGGCGCGTCTGTGGTAATCAAAGCGGTCGAATTCAACGGTACCGTCCTCCCGCATTTTGTAGATGCCGGTTTCAGGCACATGGGTGGCAATATCGACACTGTCATCGGTGTGTTTGATCACCATCTGCGACCAACTGTCGATCATGGCCGGGTCAGCCCAGCGGTTGTTCAATTCGTTCACATCCAGCTCGAACTTCTTTTTGGAAAACTCCAGCAGGTGGAACAGGAACAAGGGCGCATCCGCATGCGCAAATGCCGCGTGGTTGGTCATAGAAGAGGCACCTGTGATGCGCGGGTTCAATTCGCCCAGCCAGATATCGCCCGTCTTTTTGTCGATCAAGAAGTCGAGCTCGAAGTACCCGCGGTAGCCTTCCTTGCGCAACTGTTCCCCGAATTTGAAGGTAAGCTCGCGGGCCTTCTGGCGGACCTTGGGCGGAAAGGCGGTGGACAGGATTTCATTGCCGCACCAGCCGCCACGATAAGGGGTGAGTTCATTAAAGCCGACAAGCTCGGTCATCAACGGGCCCACAATGGTGCCTTGCTTGGTCGCACAGGCCTCAATCGCGGAGCCGCGGCAGTCGATCCGCTTCATGATCTTGATCTCGCCCTCGCCGATGATCTCGTGCTCGTGTTTGCGGAAATCGGCCTCGGATTTGATAAAGAACGTGGTGTGGCCACTATCGCCGAATGCGGATTGCAGCACCAGATCATGGCCCAGCCCCGCCTTCTCGCAGGTTTTGCGCAGGTCTTCGTAGCTTTTGACTTCGGCCAGCACGTTGGGCACGGAGGGCACGCCCGCCTTGTTCCCGATGCGGACAGTTTCGATCTTGTTGTCCATCTTGGTGCGCAGCTTGGCTTTGGGGAACCAGACTTCGGCGCCCAGTTCTTTGGACAGACGTTCCGTTTCCTCATCGAACATCAGGAACACGAACTTGGGCTTGCCGCCGCGCCGTTTGACAAGGTCAATAACTTCCTTGTGCTGCAACAGGTAGTTGTTGATGTCCTCAATGGATTGGAATTCCGCATGCGGCTGCTCGGACGGGCAGAACACGTTGGGGTGCTTGCCGTCGTAGCAATCAATGTAGCAGATGTACTTGAAATTCTTGCACCATTCGTCGAGCCCCAACAGGTTAAAGTTGGTTGCGGATATAAAATAGACGGGATCTTCGTTCCGATGAAAATGGCGCCGGATATCGGAAATGTTCTTTAAAACAGATGTTGGCATAATCGCTCTCCCTTAGTGTCTATCTTATTTGTTGCGCTCAGCGTTCAGCTTGAGCCGCGCGGCGTTGGCTTTCACTTGCTGCTTAAGCGCGTCTTGCGTGAATACCCGCAGCCCCAAATCCTCGCGGTAGCCATGGATTTCGCTGACATCCAGCGCCCGCATAAAGGCGAGGATTTCTTTGCTGACGACCTGCCCTGGTACAAGGATCGGAAACCCCGGTGGATAGGGGATGATGAAAGACGCGGAGACCACTTCCCGCCCGCTTTCCATCGCCGCCTTGACCGACCCGTCCAGCTCCAGATAGTCGCAGTTCTTCTCATCATAGCTGAGGAAGAATGCCGACCGGATGTCGCCCTCTGCCGTTGCCTGATCGGTGCGAAAGCCGTCGTGGAAACGGCTGAAATCGGGCAAGGGGGGCAGATCGTGCATCAGATTGGCCACGCGCTTTTCAAAGCCGCGCTTTTCCATCATCGAGGCGTCATCCAGCAATTCGTCAAGGTCTGTTGCGATCTCGACCAGCACTTCGATCAGGTAGGCAACGGAGGACCGCGTCGTCCCGATATTGGTCATGAACAGGACCGTATTGCGCGAGGTCTTGTTGATCTGGATACCGTATTTGTCCATCAGGATTTTGGTCTTGAAGGTATCCCCGTCCCAGCCTGTGCCGCCTACGGCCAATGTGACGCGGGTGGCGTCCAGCACGAATTCGTCCTTTTCCCAGCAGTCCCAGACATCGGTCCAGCCCTGATCGGAATCGTAGTAGCTTTGCACGCCGCTTTCGCGGTGCTGCTCGGGGATCATGTCGCCCGCCGTCAGCACCTTGAAATACTTCTTCAGCTTTGGATGGGTCGAGATTGCACGGCGCATCGACATCGCGGCCTCTACCTGCCGTTGGACAAACTCGAACCCTTCCAGTTCAACCTGACGCCGTCCCACATCAAGGGACGCGATGATCTGGTAGTTCGGCGATGTGGACGTATGGGTCATGTAAGCTTCGTGAAAGCTGACCTCGACCTCGCCTTTAAAGTCCTGATCGTTCACGTGGATCATCGACCCCTGCCGAAGCGACGTCAGCGTCTTGTGCGTCGAATGGGTGGCGTAAGTGCGGATGCGCGCGGTGGGCGGCGGGATCAGCCGCGTACTCAGGAGTGTCTCTTCGTCGGCGCCTTCAAGCTGCTTTTGCTGCTCGGCATAGGCCTGTGCGTGCGCATCTGTACGCAGACGTTCGCGCAGGCTGTTGGCGGCATTCATGGCCGTGCGCTGGCGGTAATTGGCACCAAAACGGGCAAAGGCAAACCACGCTTCATCCCAGAGGAACACAAGGTCCGGCTTGATCGCCAGACATTCCTCCATCACCCGCTCGACGTTGTAGACGATGCCGTCAAACGTACAGTTGGTCAGCAGCAACATGCGCACTTTGTGCAGCTTGCCTTCGGCTTTCAGCTTGAGCAGTTGATGTTTGACCTCACGCAGCGGCACCGCGCCGTACATGGAGTATTCGTTCAGCGGATAGCTGTCGAGATAGACCACCTGCGCGCCCGCCAGCACCATCCCGTAGTGGTGTGACTTGTGACAATCACGGTCGACCAGAACGATATCACCGGGGCGCACCAGTGCTTGCACGACGATCTTGTTGCAGGTCGATGTACCGTTGGTGGCAAAGAAGGTCTGTTTGGACCCGAACGCCCGACTGGCCAGCTCCTGCGCCTCTTTGATGGGGCCGTGCGGCTCCAGCAGGCTGTCCAGACCGCCTGAGGTGGCAGAGGTTTCTGCCATAAAGATATTGGGGCCATAGAACGCCCCCATGTCTTGTATCCAGTGGCTGCGAGAGATCGACTTGCCGCGGCTGATGGGCAGCGCGTGGAACACGCCTGTGGGCTGTTTGGAGTATTCGACCAAAGCAGTAAAGAACGGCGTTTTGTAGCGCGCCTGAACACCGCGCAGGATGTTCAGGTGCAGCTCCAGAAAGTCTTCCTGATTGTAGAAAACCCGCCGGCAAATCCCCAGATCAAGCCCCGCGATATCCTCGACCGAACGTTCGGTGACAAGATAGGCGTCAAGCTCGGGCCGCACCTTGGCGATCATCCGGCACAGCTCCGGTCCGTAGTTCTCGGGCTCCAGCGCCTCCATGTCTGCGACACCGCCTGCGTTGTTCAGATAGCGGGTCAGCAAATCCATCTCGTTTTGGGAATCCATCACCAAGCCGGGGCGCACGACGATGGCCTGAATGTTGTGGTTGAACAGCACGCCAATCAGCGCGTCCTGCAAGCTGGGCACCACGACGATTTCATAATGAAACGGGTCTTCGCTGCGCTGCATTTTGGAGAAGTTACTGCGCAGCCAACGCTCCTGATGTTCGTTCAGGTTATCGACCACCATGACTTCAAAGTAAGGCTTGCTCAGCGCGCGGGCATCAAGCGATTGCACCGCCTCGTCATCATGTTCTTCGGCATCAACACTGTCCCGTTCCAGCGGGATATGGCGGCGACGGTACGCACCAGTCGTGAGCGCCCGCGTGACCCGCTGCACGGAAAAGGCCACGTCTTCGAATTTCTTGTGTTCGAACTGGCGACGCATGGTGTCGAAGGCCTGCATGCCGGGGAAGGCCCAATAGGCCTCGATCAAAGCCAGAGAGGAGAAAAGCTGTTCGATCTTTCCGCTCAGGTCCGCCGCTTTTTTCCCGTTGGGATCGCGTGACAGGGCGGCAGTGGCTTCCCGCAGGGCGCTCCAGCGGTCGGAACGCAGCTGAATGGCAGAGTAGTAGTCGCTCATCGATTGCATCAAGTGTCTTCCCAACAGATTGGTGACAAATCAGACGCGACGCATACCGGTTGATACAGCGATACCGGTGTTAGCCGCTCAATGTCTTTTCAGTTTGCAGCGGCGGCTTTTCCGCCTCTGGCAGTGTGGTCTCGGCAGCGGAGGGCGTTGACTGCGCAGGCACGTCAACATGAATACCCGCGCGCGACCCTTGGGTCGGTGTCTCAAGCGGACCAAGAGATTTCAGATAGGCATCCGTGCCGCTGTTACGGTCGTAAACAGAGAAGTCGACGGAACGGTCGCGGAAGCTTTTCAAAACCTGACCCAACCCTTTCATTCCTGTTTCGCGCTGGCGGCGCACATGGTCCAAATCCAATTCAATCGGGAACATGTCCTCTTGTCCAGCAGATTGATGCAAAACCTGAGATGTGGGGTCGATGATGCAGGACCGGCCAACGCCACCTGCGCCCAAACCGTTGACATCAATGACATAACACTGGAACTGGGCCGCTGTCGCCCGCGCGATGGACAATTCCGCCTCGCGGTCGGTGGTTCCTGTGAGGACCGGATGCAGCAACACCTCCACGCCCTGACTGGTCAGTTGCCGTGTGGTTTCAGGGAACCAGATATCATAGCAAATCGACAGCCCGAAACGCCCGACCTCCGGCACGTCAAAAACGCAGAAACCCGTGCCTGCGGTGACACCCGCCTCATAGGGCCGGAACGGGAACATCTTGCGGTAGTTGGCGACGATCTCACCTTGGGGGTTGATGACACTGGAGGTGTTGAAAACCTCGCCCTGATCGGTCTTTTCAAACATGGAGCCGGGCACCAGCCAGACGTTGTGTTTGACCGCAGCCGCACGGAACCGGTCGATGGCTTCGTTGTGCAGCGGCAAGGCGTATTTGATCAGCGGGCCGTAGGGTGCGAGTTCACTAAAGACCACCATCTGCGTCCAGGGAAAACGCGCCATCAAAACGTCGAGGCGCTGGATCATCCCGTCCACATTCGGTTGCAATGCATTTACATACATTTGAACACCGGCGATTGCGAATGGCGTCATGCGAACTGCGCTCCGTTTTGATGAATTGGCCTACTACCTACCCACCTTTGCAGGGGAAGAACAACAGGCGATCTGATGTCTTGCCTTACCGTCACCTGTTTTTGCACGCTCCTGCTGATTGTTTCACCGTCCATCGCCGTCAGGCCCTCAATCGCCAGCGATGCCGCAGGCTAAAGTTAGGACCGCTGCGACTGAAAAACAGGGGGGTTGCGGCAGATGCGCATACCCCCCGCAAAGCCATGTCAGAACGCCGGTTGCGTCGCACGCGGCCGCTGGATCATCACGATCATCAGCAGCAGCAGAAGGGCGGGGATAAAGAATATCTCCTTTGGCATCCGGTCATTTTCGATCTGAACGGCGACGATCTGAGCAGGTGCATCACCGTAGAAGTCGTAGTCATTGGCCAGTTGGTCAAAGTACGGCGTTCCGGGGAAGGGTTCTTCCAGTGCCAGAATGCCACCATCTTCCATGACGCCAAGACCGACCGCTTGCAGACGGGTGACGGCATCGCCCTCTATCTCAGGCGTATAGGCCACGGTGATTTCACCCACTTCTGCGGTGTCAAAATCGGGAGCCGATATGCGCAGGCGCGCGGTCTCTCCTACGGGCAATGCCTCCAACGCGGCCATGGCCGAGGATCCCGTGGTTCTGGTGTACTTTTCCTGCCATTGATCAAGGAAGTAGTCCGGCCTGAACAGCATGAACACAACCAGCGCCATGACCGCAGCCTCCCACAATCGGGTCTTGGCGATAAAGTACCCTTGGGTGATCGCCGCAAAGACCAGCATCGCCGTAAGCGATACGAAGAAGACCAAAATCGCCTTGGTAAAGCTTACATCAATCAACAACAAATCGGTGTTGAAGATGAACATGAAGGGCAGCAAAGCGGTCCGGATGTCATAGCTGAAACCAACGACACCCGTTTTGATCGGATCACCGCGTGAAATGGCCGCCGCCGCATAGGCGGCAAGCCCCACAGGCGGCGTATCATCCGCCAGAATACCAAAGTAGAACACAAAAAGGTGCACCGCGATCAAGGGCACAATCAGATCCGATTGCGCGCCCACGCTGACGATCACAGGCGCCATCAGCGAAGACACTACAATGTAGTTCGCCGTTGTCGGCAGACCCATACCAAGGATCAGCGACAGCACCG
Source organism: uncultured Sulfitobacter sp. (assembly GCA_937923365.1). GTDB lineage: Bacteria > Pseudomonadota > Alphaproteobacteria > Rhodobacterales > Rhodobacteraceae > Sulfitobacter. Next base: position 1,888 of record CALAIJ010000162.1, on the reverse strand, counting down.
CGACCAACAGCAGCAGGATGATCAGATTACCGCCGGCAATCGTCTCGATCACCTGGCCGATGATCTGGTGTGCGCCCGTCAGGGAAATCGTGCCCACGATGATACCGGCAGCACCTGTGGCCACACCGATACCGATCATGTTGCGCGCGCCGCTCTCGAGGCCTGCCACAAAGTCGCGGAAGGCGCGGCCCATGCTGTTGCCGTCTTGCGAAGCGGCCAGATGCGCATGGGTGGCGCCGCGCATCATCTGCTTCAGCGGACGGTGTGTTAGGGCCACGATAATCATCACGATCGTCGCCCAGAACGCCGACAGCGCGGGGGACAGACGGTCCAGCGTGTCGGTGCGCACCATCAGGTTCCACACCAGCACAAAGATCGGCAGGGCATAATACGCGCCACCCAGGAACGTGGGCGTCAGACGCGGGGCCTGAACCTCGGTCGCATTGGGATCGTCCGGCACAACGTCAGGGAACCGCGACGCCACAAAGAGCAGCGCCAGATAGGCCACGCCCAGCAGCACAAGCGCAGGATAGATCGTGGCACCAGGCATCATCGGCTCCAGCACCGCGCGGAAGCCGATCACCAGCATGGTGATCCCCGCCATCACGAAAAAGCCCGTGAGGAACAAGATCATGATCATGATGATCCCGATATGACGCCCCGGCTTGGTCAGACCCTTGAGGCCCAGCTTGAGGCTTTCCAGATGCACGATGTAAAGCAGCGCGATGTAGGAAATTACCGCAGGCAGGAAGGCGTGCTTGATAACTTCGATGTAGGGAATATTGACGTATTCCACCATCAGGAACGCTGCGGCCCCCATCACTGGCGGTGTCAGTTGGCCATTGGTGGAGGAGGCCACTTCGACCGCCCCCGCCTTTTCACTGGAAAAGCCGATGCGTTTCATCAGCGGGATCGTGAAGGTACCTGTCGTCACCGTGTTGGCAATGGACGAGCCCGAGATCATGCCCGTCATCATCGAAGACAGGACAGCCGCCTTGGCAGGGCCGCCGCGCAGCGCGCCCAGCAGGGCAATCGCCACCTTGATAAACCAGTTGCCGCCGCCCGCTTTCTCCAGCAACGCGCCGAACAGCACGAACAGGAAGATCATGGAGGTGGAGACCCCGAGGGCCACACCAAAGACCCCTTCGGTCTGCATCCAGTAATGCCCCATAGCCTTGCTAAAAGACGACCCACCGTAGTTGGTGATACTGCCGATCCATTGCGAATAGCCGCCAAAGAAGGCCAATGCGAGGAACGCCGAGGCGATGATCACAAGCGGCAGGCCAAGCGAGCGGAACACGGCAATCATCAGCACACCCATGCCGATGGCGGACATCACGATGTCGGACGTGCTCCACAAACCGGGGCGGTCCGCGATCTCGAACCGGTAAACGATAAGGTAGAAACAAGAGGCAACGCCGAGGACCACCAAGGCCCAGTCATACCAGGGAATGCGGTTGCGGTGTCCAAACATGGGGAAGGCAAGCGTCGCAAGGGCAATGGCAAAGGCGAGGTGCACGAAACGGGCCTGCGCCACGATGTTCGCGAAGAGGCTAATGCCGGTTGCCTGCGCCAGTACGCCCGGCACTTTGGAGGCGATGTAGAGTTGGAATATCGACCATGCGATACAAAGGCCAAATATCAGATTTGCGGCAAATGGCCCCGCGTTGCGTGCGCCTGTATCGGCTTCGGCCACCATATCTTCGGCGGATCGTACATCGGTCATTCCAAGGCCCCCCATCGGAAATTCAGTATTCTAAGGCAAGACGCCAGCGCACCTGTTGGGATGCGCTGGCGTCAATGTCAGGACAATGCTGGCATGTCCGTTAGTCCATCAGACCCAGTTCTTTGTATGCGCGCTCGGCACCGGGGTGCAAAGGAGCGGACA
>CALAIJ010000161.1 GCA_937923365.1 uncultured Sulfitobacter sp. | reverse complement strand
CGAGGTGTTGCTCTGGTAGACGCCCAGCGATGAATAGGTTGCCACTGCAACGTCAGTGTCCGTGGTGTAGATACCTGTATTGAAAATCTCGAACCCGCCATCTGGGCGCGCCATCACATAGGGTTCACGGTTGCCGCCAGGTGGCGAGCCGCCGATAAAAAAATCGCTGATGACTTTGATTGGAGCAGGCATGTGGTGGTCCTCTTTACTAGAATAAGGCGTCTTTTTTTAGAAAATCAGGGCAAATTTTAGCACTTTTGCCCCATTTTGGAAAATAGTTAATTTCATCGGGGGAGCTGGCAAAACTGTGTCTTTTACAGCTTTTGGCGGTGCGTCCTCTCATGTGTTGACAGCCTGCGCCCCCCGCCGCGCGCTTTGTCTGCCACAAGCTTGGGCTGCAACCCCATTGCACCGCGCGCGATTTTGTCGCCAACTGGGTCAATACCCAATCGGAGGCACGCCCCATGATCAGCCAAGCGCTTAATGAGCAACTCACCCGATCAGGGCCGGGCACCGACGCAGGTGCTGTCATGCGCTACTATTGGCAGCCCGCAGCGCTCAGCGATGAACTGGCGGGTCCGCGCCCCGTGGTGCCGGTGAAACTGCTGGGCGAGGACCTTGTGCTGTTTCGCGACAGCGAAGGGGCGCTGGGCCTGATTGGCCGTGCCTGTCCGCACCGGGGCGCTGATCTGTGTTATGGCCGCCTTGAGGACAACGGGCTGCGCTGCCCGTTTCACGGCTGGCATTTCAACCGCGACGGCCAATGTGTCGAACAACCCGGAGAGCCCGAAGGCTCGCGCATGCACGAGAACATCCAGAACACCTCTTATCCCGTGGTGGAAAAGAACGGTATCATCTTTGCCTACATGGGCCCGGGTGATCCGCCCGCATTCCCCAATTTCGACTGCTTCCGCGCGCCTGAAACCCATGTTTTTGCCTTCAAGGGCCTGTGGGAGTGCAACTGGCTGCAAGCGATGGAGGTGGGGATTGACCCCGCCCACGCGTCCTTTCTGCACCGCTTTCTGGAGGACGAGGACCCCGCCGACAGCTATGGCAAGCAGTTCCGCGACAAGGCCGCGGATACCGACATGCCCATGACCCAGCTTTTGCGCGAATATACGCAGCCGGACATTTCGGTGGAGGAGACGGACTATGGCATGCGCCTGATTGCGCTGCGCCATCTGGGCGGTGGCAAGACCCATGTGCGCATCACCAACCAGATTTTCCCTCAGGCGATTTCGATCCCGATGAGCCGCGAGATGATCATCACCCAGTGGCATGTGCCCATAGATGATGAGCGTTGCTATTGGTACTCCATGTTCACCAGTTTCGACACGCCCGTGGACAAGGAAAAGATGCGCGCGCAACGCCTTCAGGAACACCGCTTGCCCGATTATGCACCCTTGAAGAACAAGGCCAACAACTATGGCTTTGACCCCGAAGAACAGCGGCGCGAGACCTATACGGGCATGGGGCTCGACATCAATGTGCACGACCAATGGGCGGTCGAAAGCCCCGGTGCGATCTTTGACCGCACGCGCGAACATCTGGGCAAGACGGACGTGGCGATCATCAAATACCGCCGCATGCTGCGCGCGGCGATGGCCAGCTTGGGCGAGGGCAACACCGATGCGCTGCCCATGGTTGACGGTGTCGACGTTACATCCGTTTACGGGCCCATTTCCAACGACACAATCGGCGACAAAGACAACTGGCGGCAGGCGTTCGAGGACAGCGACCGCGCCCGCCGTGCCGCCTGTAGCGACTGGGATGCAACGGTGTGACCGGCAGCGCGATCATGGACGTCACTCAGCAAATCACCCAAGGGCCGCTTGCCCGCGCTGGCCTTCTGGACGCGGATGCCATCAAGGCCGCAGCCGCCCTTGTGCAGCAGGTGGCGGACAGTGATCTGGAAACCATCCGCGTGCTTTTTGCCGATCAGCATGGCGTGCTGCGGGGCAAGACAATCGTGGCAGAGGCCTTTGTGTCGATCTTCACCAGTGGCCTTGCCGCGCCCTCGACGCTGATGCTGAAAGACACCTCGCACCGTACCGTGTTTCCGGTCTGGGACGGGGATGCGGGCGTCGCAGGTGGCATGGGCGGGGCAGGCGACATCCTGATGCTGCCCGATCCTGCAACCTTTCGCGTCTTACCGTGGTCGCCCCACTCTGCATGGATTTTCTGCGACCCAAGGTTCAAATCGGGCGCGGTGATGCCGTTTTCGCCTCGGGACATGCTGAAATCGGCCATTGCCAGACTTGCGGCGCACAACCTTGATCTGGTTGTCGGTCTGGAGGTTGAGTTTCACGTCTTTGAGCGCACCGATGCCAAGCTGGAACATGCAGATGCGACCATGCCCGGCACGCCGGTGCAGACACGCAATTTGTCCCAAGGTTACCAGTTCCTGACAGAGGCACGCTATGCCGAGTTGGAACCGGTCATGGACAGGCTCAGACGGACCTGTCAGGCGATGGGCCTGCCCGTCCGCTCTATGGAGGTGGAGATGGGGCCCAGCCAGTTCGAGTTTACCTTTGATCCTGCTGACCCGCTGACCCATGCCGACAACATGATGATGTTCCGCGCCTTGGTGAAGGAGGTCTGCGCAGGGCAGGGCCTGCACGCCACCTTCATGTCGCGCCCCGGTGTTCAGAATGCAGCGGCCAGTGGCTGGCACCTGCATCAATCCTTGGTGGACCGCACGACAGGCGAAAACCTGATGATGCCCGCGGGCGACGGGGCATTGTCCCCACAAGCCAATGGCTGGATCGCGGGGCTGCTGGATCATGCTGCAGAGAGTTGCCTGCTGACCACGCCCACGATCACCGGCTACAAACGCTACCGCCCCCATCAACTGGCCCCCGACCGCATCCAATGGGGCCGCGATAATCGCGGGGCCATGGTGCGGGGGCTGATGGCACCGAATGACGCGGCCTCGCGCATCGAAAACCGCGTGGCTGAGACGGCGGCCAATCCCTACTACTTTTTCAGCAGCCAGATACTGTCGGGACTGGACGGAATTGAACGGGCGCTTGTCGCCCCTGATCCGGTCGAGACGCCCTATGAGGGTACTGCGGAAAGACTGCCTGAAAACATGTCTCAAGCAATTGAAAGCATGAGAAATTCCAGATTTTACCGCGCCGCGTTGGGCGACGAGTTTGTGGACTACATCACCACGATCCGTCAGGCGGAATGGGACCGCTTCCATCAAAGCGTGACGGCGTGGGAACAGGCGGAATATTTTGGCCTGTACTGAACGCGCTACCCACCAACCATGTAGGGCATGAGGATAATCTCGTTC
>CALAIJ010000160.1 GCA_937923365.1 uncultured Sulfitobacter sp. | reverse complement strand
TGGAACGACCGCCCCGGCTTTAATGTGCCGGTGGATGACCGCATCGTCTTTGGCGATGACATCACACAAGCCAACATCGAGTTCACCAAAGATGGCAACGATCTGCTGATCACCATTCTGGACCGCATCGACACGCTGCTTGTGCGCAACCACTTCCTTGGGATCGATTCTGCCATTGAGCGGTTCGAATTTTCCGACGGCACCTTCCTTAATGCCTCCGACGTTGAGGAAATTCTGCAAATCGCAGGCGGTAACCGTGGCGACAACCTGATCGAAGGCAATCCCACAGCCCCCAACACGCTGGATGGCCGTCAGGGGGACGACACACTGGTCGGTGGTTCTGGCGCAGACCTTTATGCCTTTGGCGCGGACTATGATTTCGACCGTATTGTCGAGCGTCCAGACGCCGTTGGCGTCATCGACCAGGTGCAGTTCGGGGCCTCTGTCCGGCGCGAGGATCTCAAGATCACCCGCGACGGGCTTGATCTGGTCATTGATCTGGGCAACGGCGCGGATGTGCTGACCATTGTCGGCGGCCTTGGCACCACGCGTGTCGAGGAATTCCGCTTTGGGGACGGCACCATTCTGTCCATCGACGAGATCATCGACGCAATGCTGACCGGATCGGACGCCGACGAGCGTCTGATCGGTCTTGATAACCGCGACGATACCATCAGCGGCGGGCAGGGGTCCGACGCGCTTGAAGGGGGTGCGGGCGACGACACCTATCTCATCAACCACGGTGATACCTCCACCGCGATTTATGATGCCGCCGGTGTTGACCGTGTGCAGTTCGGGACGGGCATCACCCAAGACAACATCTCGTATGAAAATATCGAAGGTGATCTGATTATCACCCTCAGCGGTACCGGCGAAAAGATCGTCATCTTTGGCGGCTATTTCACCACCCCCGTCGAGGTGTTTGCCTTTGAGGACGGCACCGAGCTGACCATTGGCGACATCCGCGAAATCCTGCGGGAAGATGCCGACTTTGACGGGCAGGACATCATTCAGGGGGCCGAGTTTGCACCCGGTATCCTGCTGACACCCGGTGCAGGGCACGATACGGTCGTTCTGGCGCAGGGCAGTGTCGTCGAGATCAATCCGTTCGAGGGCATCGACAGGATTTCCATGGGCGAGGATGTCACCTCTGCCACCGTGGTCGTCAACTCCATTGCCAGCTACAACATTCAGGTGCGCCGTGCGGACGGGTCCAGCAACGATCTGGTTCTGGCCTATCCGTCAGCCGCCGGACAGATCATCATCGAAGGGGCCCTTGGCACCGGTGCGGTGCCCGCGATCCACTTTAGTGCCGACAATGCCACGTGGGGGGTTGAAGACCTTATTCAGGCGATGGTCGAAAGCCAGCAGACGTTGAATGACGACTGGCTGCTGGGCAGTGACCGCGCCGACACGATTTCAGCGGCCAGCGGCGACGATGTTGTCTTTGGCGGGCGTGGCGATGACGTCTATAACTTCTCTCCCGGTGACGGGCAGGACGTGATCGAGGACAGCCAGGGCTTTGACCGTCTGATCCTGACAGGCTACCGCCCCTCCGACATGCGGGTCGAGCGGCTGGCGTCTGATCGCGATGATCTGCTGATTACCTTCGAGGCCAGCGACGATTCCATCCTGATCCGCGATGCTGCCATTGATCTGGTAGAGTTCAGCGACGGCACCGCATGGACCCGTGACGCGCTGCTTGATCTGGTCAATGCCACCGGATCGGACACGGACGACCTGCTGCGCGGCACCCCCGGAGACGAGGACTATCGCGGCGGTCTGGGCAACGACCTGATCGTTGATGGCCGCGGCAATGACGTGTTCTACTTCAACCTTGGCGACGGGCAGGACCGGATCAAATCGGACGGTGCTGCGGACGGCTTCGGCACCATCGCCTTTGGGGATGGTATCGCGCTCGAGGATATCTCGGCCAAGCGCGGCGCGGATGGCAACATCACGCTGCTGATCGCAGATACCGAAGACCGGTTGACGTTGATCGACCCCACGGGTGATCCCGATGCCATTGCGGGCACGTTGCAGTTCAACGACGGGCGCAGCCTTGCCATTGTCGATATGGCGCGCGCCATTCCGGCAACCGAGGGCGATGACCATATCATCCTCGCCTCCGGTGCGCCTGCCACGCCCGAATCTGCCTCCACCGCTTACGGGCTGGGCGGCAATGACACGATCGAGACAGGCCGCGGCGCGGATGTGCTGGACGGCGGTATCGGCAACGACCAGTTGGAGGGTAACTCCGGCGGGGACCGCTATGTGTTCGATCTGGGCGATGGTCAGGATACGATCCTCGACATCGAGCAGAATGATGCGTCAGCCGTTGATGCCATCGTCTTTGGCGCAGGTATTCTGCCTGGCGATATCGAAGTGATCTCTGCCGGACCGGTTGATCTGGTTCTGGGCATTGCAGGCACGTCGGACCGTCTGGTCCTGACAGGTATGTTCGCCGACTACGGCTACGATTCCAGCATCGAGGAGCTGCGCTTTGCCACAGGCGAAGTCTGGACCCTGACCGAGATCCTTGCCGCGATGACCACCGGCACCGACGGTGACGACACCATCAATGTCGGCACCACGCTGAACGCTGATCTGGTGCTGAACGGTGGTGCGGGCGACGACGTCCTTGCAGGCGGGCGCGGCAATACGCTTTACCGGTTCGATCCCAACTCCGGCCGCGACACGATTGTCGAGGCGGGCAACTGGTATTTCTCCAACGATACGCTGCGCTTTGGCGCAGGGTTCGAGCTTGCCGATATGGTCGCGGTGCAGCAGGGCAATGACCTGTTGATCCGGTTTGTCGGCTCCACCGATCAGGTGCTGATCGTCAACCAGTACGGCTATAGCCGCACGCCCATCGACGTCTTCACCTTCGAGACCGACGGCAGCCTGAGTGCCGCCGACATGGTCGCGGCGCTGATCACCGAAGAGGCCGCACAGCGTTTGCTCAGCCCCAGCACTGTGGACACCAATCCGTTCCTTGGCAGCGTCTTCAGCCACGAGAATGGCGGCGACGGCACCGGTGGCGGGACAGGCGGCGGCACGGGTGCCACGGCGTCTCCGCTGGCGCGGCGGATTGTGGGTCAGGACGGTGTCTCCGAGGTGTTTACCACCTTTGTGCCCGAAATCGACGAAGGCGCAGGCCTGATTACTATCGAAGGCTTCGAGATTGGTGATCTGGGCGATGCCCTTGATATCCAGATTGCCGCAGGGCTGACAGGCGAAGTGGTTGCCCGTCAGGAAGGCGCGGACGTTTATGTCTATTACGCCCAAGACGGTGTCACCGATCTGGGCGATGCGCGCCAGATTTTCCGTCTGGAAGCTATCACGCTGGGTGATCTGACGCTGGGCAACTTCAACGGTGCGCCGTTTGTCTCGGCCGCACCACAGGATATCGACGGCACCTCTGCCGCCGAAGAACTGACCGGCGGTTGGGGCAATGACAGCATCAGCGCAGGCAACAACGCCGACACGCTGACCGGTGCGCAGGGCGACGATTACCTTGTTGGCGGATATGGTGCCGACACCTATCAGTTCGATCTGGGCTTTGGTCAGGACACGATCTACGAGAACGGCGATTCATCGGCGGCAAACATTGATGTTGTCGCCTTTGGCCCCGGCATTGATCCGGCGGATATGGTTGTCACGGCAGCCGCCGAAGATCTGGTGCTGTCCTTCCCCAATGGCGATCAGGTCACAATCGAATTCGCGCTGACCTACACCAGATGGCGGGTGGAATCCGTCACCTTTGATGATGGCACGTCCTTCACCTTCGAGGAGCTGGTCGCGCTTGCCAATACGCCGCAAGACACCGATCAGGTAATGGAAGGCACGTACAATGCCGAAGTGCTGGATGCGGGTGCGGGCAATGATACCCTGTTGGGCCGTAATGCGGATGACACTCTGACAGGCGGGTCCGGCAACGATTCCATCAGTGGCGGTTATGGCGCCGACACCTACCTGTTCGAGCTGGGCTTTGGCGATGACACGGTCCGCGACGAGGGCGACAGCAGCTCTACCAATGTGGACAGCGTCGTGTTTGGCGCAGGCCTGCTGGCCGAAGATCTAAGCGTGCGCGCAACCGGAGATCACCTGATCCTCGAGTTTGCAGGCGGCGATCGCGTCATGCTGGAATTCGACCTCAACTACAACAGATACCGGATCGAGACGTTCACCTTCGGGGACGGAACAGTCCTGAGCCATGATGACGTCTTGGCGATGGCCTTTGCCAGTGACGACACAGACCAGAATATCCGCGCCAGCTATGACGCCAATCTGCTGGAAGGGGGTGCCGGCAACGACAGCATCTTTGGCCTCAGCGGCAGTGATACGCTGGAAGGCGGCACCGGAGACGACAGTCTGCAGGGCGGCTACGGCGATGACCTCTATCTCTTCGAAGCAGGCTTTGGCCAAGACACCATTTCCGAGAATGGCGACAATTCCCAATCCGACCTCGATGAAGTGGTCTTTGGCCCCGGCATCGATGTGGACAATCTGCGCGTCGAGGCGGTCGGCAGCAGCATCATCCTGACCTTTGTCGGCTCTGACGACCAATTGACCATCAATTCGGCTCTGTCCAACGAAAGATACCGGATCGAGACCTTTACCTTTGACGATGGCACCACGCTGACCAGCGCCGAGTTGTTGCAACTGGCCTATGCCGGTGACGACAGCGATCAGGTGATCCAAGGCAGCCTCGACGCCAATCTGCTGGAAGGCGGGGGCGGCAACGACAGCATCGACGCCAGCAGCGGTGTCGATACGATCATCGGCGGCACTGGCAATGACACACTGGCAGGGCGCAACAATAACGACATCTACCTGTTCGAGGTTGGCTTTGGTCAGGACGTGGTCAGCGACAACGGCACGTCCTCCTCAGCGGACGAGATCGTCTTTGGCGCGGGCTTTGACATTGCCGACCTGCGGGTCGCCTCTGACGGCAGCGACCTGACGCTGACCTTTGTCGGCTCCGAGGACCGCATTGTGATCGACAATGCCGTCTCCTCCAGCCGCTATGTCATTGAGACCGTTCGGTTTGACGATGGCCAGACCCTGACCCATGCCGAATTGCTGGGCCTTGTGGGCGGCGCCACGGAACTGGCCGATGATCTGGCAGGGACCAGCAGCGCAGATGCGATCGACGGCCTTGGCGGTGACGATACCATCGACGGCGGCAGCGGCAACGACACACTGACAGGTGGCACCGGTGCCGACCGCATTCTTGGCGGCAACAATGATGACCAGCTCGACGGCGGCGAAGGCAACGATACCCTTGATGGCGGAGACCGTGCCGATACGCTGACAGGCGGTCTGGGCGATGATTATCTGACTGGCGGGTCGCGCGATGACACCTACCGCTTCTCGGAAGGGTTCGGCCACGATACCATTCTGGAAAGTACGGGCTCCTCGTTCTATTCCGGCACCGATGTGGTGGTGTTTGACGCCACGATCCTGCCCACGGATGTGACGGTCTATACCGATGGGGACGATCTGGTTCTCGTCCTGGCCGCCTCTGGCGACCAGTTGCGCATCATCGACACCAACCTTGGCTCAAGATACCGCCTTGAGAGCGTGTCTTTCGAGGCTGACGGCACCATCTGGACCCACGCGGACATGATCGCGGCGGCAACGCCGTGGCCCGGCCCCAACGGCATCATTCAGGAAGGCAATGTTGCCACCAACCTGCTGCAGGGCGGGCTGGGCGACGATTCCCTCGAAGGGCTTTCCGCCACCGGCAGCCGCATGGAAGGCGGCGCGGGCAATGACACCCTCGCGGGCGGTCAGGCAGACGAGACGCTGGACGGCGGCACAGGCAACGATCTGTTGCAGGGCGGCGACGGTGACGACATCTACACGCTGGCCTCTGGCTTTGGTCAGGACACCATCGACGATGGCGGCATCAATGGCGTGGGACAGAACGTTGATGCCATCGTCTTTGCCGCGGGCATCGCTCCGGCGGACATCACTGTCGAGAAGGCAACCGAAACCGGTGGCGCCCTCACGATCAGGATCAATGGCAGCACCGACAGCGTCACCATCATCGGTGGCAACGAAGAGATCGCGCAAGACGGCGGTATCGACGAAGTGCGCTTTGATGACGGCACCGTGCTGACAGCAGCCGACTTGCGCACAATGGCCGTTCTGCTGGAAATCCAGATCATTGATCCGCCCTTGGACACAGAGCTGGCCGACAGCCTTGTCGGTGGCAGCTATGACGATAGGCTCTCTGGCTATACCAATGACGACACGCTGGAAGGCGGCGCAGGCAATGACCGCGTCGAAGGCGGTGAGGGCAACGATTCCATCGACGGCGGCGCGGGCAACGACACCCTGCTGGGCCGTGGTGGCGACGACACGTTCCACTTTGATGCAGGCTTTGGCCGCGACGTCATCTGGGCCGAGTACGACGGCAACGAGACCGTCCAGTTCAGCGCAAGCATCGATCCCGCCGACCTGGTTGTCTACTACGAAGAGGACAACTTCTTTGGCGGTTACTCCTACTTCTATCTGACCTTCGCAGGCACCAGCGATATGCTGGAAATCGAGATCGCCGGATCAGACCTTATCGACGGCGGCGAGGGCGGTGACTTCGGCGAAGGTGAGCTTGGCCCGATGCCCTCGACCTTCACATTCGCGTTCGACTTTGACGGATCCTCCCTGGATATGGCGGCACTCGAGGCGATGTCCTCGCCATTGCCATTCGGGCTGTTGCTGGAGGGTGACGCGGTCAATGACACGCTGACAGGCACAGGCTTTGCCGACAGTCTTTATGGCCGCGCAGGCGATGACCTGCTGACCGCAACCGGCTTGAATGCCACGATCGAAGGCGGCGACGGTGCCGATACCCTTTCCGGTGGTGCAGGGCGCGTAGAGCTTGACGGCAATGATGGCGCCGACACCTATATTGTCGGGGCGGGCTTTGACTATGTGTCCATCGAGTACAGCAATGATCCTGTTGATATTCTTGATCTGACCGCGCTGAACACAACGGATGTGATTGCCGAATACAGCGCCGATTATGACTACCAGCTTGCGATGGTCAGCGGCGAAGGCCGCATCGTCATGGACTATCAGGCCGTCAGCGAAATCCAGTTCGCAGATGCCACCTGGACCTGGTCCGAATTCGAAACCATGGTTGATCTGGCCACCGAGCGGGGCGGCTATCAGTATGGTGCTTCTCTGACCGGCACAGCCTTTGACGACAATCTGTCCGGCAGTTCTGCCGATGGGTTGTTCGAAGGCTTTGCGGGGGCCGATTCCATCTCGGCGGGGTCGGGCAACGACACGTTGCGCGGCGGTGAAGGCCACGACATTCTGCGCGGCAGCAGCGGCAATGATGTCTATGAGTTCGACGCAGGCTTTGGCCATGATGTCGTCCAGCTAAGCTACTACGAAGACGACTTTGATATCATCGTCTTTGGCGCCACGATTGCGCCAGCCGACGTCACCATCATCGACAGCTTTGGCGAATTGGTCCTGTCCGTAAACGGCGGCACCGACACCATCCGGCTGGAGCGTCGCGGGTCCTACGATATCGCCGAAGTGCAATTCGATGACGGCACGATCTGGACCGCAGCCGACATGGCCACAATGGCCACCGTTCAGGACACAGAGATCCTTGGCACAGCTGTCGATGACGTGCTGACAGGGGGTGACTTCGACGACCGGATCACTGGTGGCGCGGGCGATGACACGCTGGTTGGCGGCGCAGGTGAAGATTACCTCCAAGGTGGTGAAGGTCTCGACGACATCACGCCCGGTGCAGGCGACGACTACATCAATGACTTCCAAGGCGGCGTCACAGTCCGCTTCTCGGCAGGCTTTGGCCAAGACTACATTTATGCGCAAACCGGCACCGGCGGTGCGGTCACAGTGGTCTTTGATGCAACCATCACGGCGGCGTCCGTCGATGTCCGTCAGGAGTTCGTCGACGGGGATTACATCCTGTTGTTCGCCGGCTCCGAGGACCGTTTGACCATCGACACCTACAGCTATGGCGGTGATGAAGGCGACGGCGACGCGGTCACCTATGGCATCGACGAAATCCAGTTTGCCGATGGCACTGTCTGGACCATGCTGGATCTTGCCGCGCAATCCACGCCCATCAGCGGGCTGCAGCTTTATGGTGACAATCCGCCGATCCCCGAAGGCGGCGAAGGCAGCGACAGCATCACAGGCACCAGCGGGCGCAACGTGCTTGTCGGTAACGGCAGCGACGATACCCTGCGCGGTGAAGACGGCGACGACACGCTTGATGGTGGCGCGGGCAATGACGTGCTGGGCGGTGGCTACGGCTTTAACACCTATGTGTTCAGCGCGGGCTTTGGTCAGGACGTGATCCTGCGCGACGGGTCCTACTACGCCAATGGCCACATCATCTTTGACGCAACCATCGCCGCCACCGATCTTGTGGTGGAGCTGGGCGCAAACCCCAATGATCTTGTGCTCAAGATTGCCGGCACTTCCGACCGTATCACCATCGAGTTAGGCGCCCAATACCGGCCCATAGGTCAGGTCAGCTTCTCTGATGGAACTGTGCTTTACCACAGTGATCTGATCGCCGCAGCAACGGACAGCCTTGGCGTCACGGTTGATACGTCCTTTGTGGATGACACCGTCACGGGCACCGCGAATGATGACATTCTCGACGGTCTGGGCGGCGATGACATCGTCACAGGGGGTGCCGGTCGCGACTCCATCGAAGGGGGCCTGGGCAATGACACCCTTGACGGCGGTACAGGCAATGACGCCCTGACCGACAGAGGCGGCGATGATACCTACATCTTTGCGCTGGGTCACGGCACCGACAAGATCACCGATCTGGCGGGCACCGATACGGTCCAGCTGGGGGCGGGTATCCTTGCGGCAGATATCGACATCACGCAACGCGATGGTGCGGATATCATCCTGAGCAACGCCACAAACGGGGACCGGATCGAACTGATCGGGGCGCTGTCCACATCCGGCAATGGCATCGAACAGATCGTCTTTGACGACGGCACCATCTGGACCCAGGAAGGGCTGCTGGCCCTGCTGACAGCGGGTGACGAGACATCGCAGGTGCTCAATGGCTCCAGTGAAGGCGACACCATCACCGGCTTTGGCGGCGACGATACCATCTTTGGCGGCGACGGCGACGACAGCCTGCTGGGTGGCACAGGCACCGACAGCATCGAAGGCGGGTCCGGCAATGACACGCTCAGCGGTGGCGCGGGTGGCGATACGCTGGTCGGCGGCAATGATGACGACACCTATCTGTTCGCGCGCGGCGACGGCAATGTCACGATCTACGATACCAACGACTTTGACCACGTCCTGCTGGCCGCAGGCATTCTGCCCGAGGGTCTGACGGTCACACGAGTGGGCACCGACTTCCATGTGCGCATTGATGGCACCGAAGACCGTCTGATCCTGCAAGACGCGGCAGTCTATACCTCCTACCGCATCGAAGAGCTGCGCTTTGCCGATGGCACCGTCTGGACCCATGACGATCTGCTGGCGATGTCCGTTGAGAACGCTGAGGACAAGAACCTGCAGGGTGATTCCGCCAGCAATGTGTTCAACACGGGTGCCGGCAACGATACCATCAACACATACAGCGGCGATGACAGCATCAATTCCGGTGCGGGCGACGATACGATCTATGCCGGATTTGGCAACGATACGCTGGTCGGCGGTCGCGGTGACGACTTCCTTGATGATGACTTTGGCGATGACATCTACATCTTCAATCTTGGCGATGGTGATGACACGATCAACGACGATGGCGGCATTGACGCGATCGTTCTTGGCGCGGGCATCAACGAGATGGACATCACCATTTCGCAGCCTGCCGATGGCGATATCCTGATCCGCATCAACGGCACGGATGACCGCATCACCATCCGCGATGGCGTGACGGATGATGACCAGATCATCGAGGAGTTGCGCTTTGACAATGGCGCCGTCTGGACATGGGCGCAGATGCTGGCGATGGCGCTGACCGGTACCGAAGGTGTGGACCAGATGTACGGCACCCAAGGGGCCGACACCCTTGAAGCCCTTGGCGGTGATGACACCATCGACGGAAACTACGGCGATGACGTGCTTAGGGGTGGTGCGGGCTCGGATTCCCTCTTTGGGGACTATGGCGATGATACGCTTGACGGCGGGCAGGGCACCGACACGCTGGTCGGCTGGTACGGCGATGACACCTACATCATCGACCTTGGCGACGGTCAGACAGTCATCGACGACAACGATGGTGTTGACCGGATCGAGCTTGAAGCAGGCATTTCACCTGCCGACCTTCAAGTCCTGCGCAGCGGCAGCGAAGACATCATTCTGCGGGTCATCGGCACCGAAGCACGGATCACGATCCGGGACTTCCTGACCGAAAATTCCATCGAAACCCTGGCCTTTGCCGACGGCACCCAGTGGGACCGTGCAGAGATGCTGCGCCGCTCCACCTTGGGCACGGACGGCAATGACGCCTATCAGGGCACAGCGGACGACGAGCAGATGTTCGGTGCCGCAGGGCGCGACACGCTGGACGGCGCGGGCGGCAACGATACGCTGGAGGGCGGCGCGGGCGACGACAGCCTGACAGGCGGCGACGGCGCGGACGATCTGCGCGGCGGCACAGGCGAGGACTATCTTTCAGGTGGCGCGGGCGAGGATACGTATTTCTTCGCAGCAGGCGACGGTTTTGCCCGGATCGACGATCAGGGCGACCCCACAGCCGACACCTTGCAGATCGAAGGCTATGATCTGGCTGCATTGCGCTTCTCGCGCACGGGGCCGGATGGCGCCGACCTGACAATCCGTTTCTCGGGCAGCACCGACCGGATCGAAATCGTCGGCGGCTTTACCACCGACGCAGGCCAGATCGAGACGCTGGTTCTCAGCGACACATTGCAAAGCCTGACCTTTGCCGAAATTGCGCTGCGGGTTGAGCCCGATCAGGGTATCGACGGCAATGCCATCTATGGCGACGAGACAGCCGAGCTGCTGACAGGCAGCGCGCTGGCCGACTACATCGAAGGTGGCGCGGGTGCTGATACCATCGATGGCGGCGATGGTGCCGATATCTTTGGCGATCTGCTGGCCGACGCGGATGTCGATACCTTCACCGGTGGCGCGGGCCGCGATATCTATCGCTACCTGCCCAGCTTTGCCATTGATGCCAGCATTGCCGAGGACGTGATTACCGACTTTGCAGCGGGTGACACCGGCGACATTCTGCGCCTCAGCGTGGCCACTCCGAA
This sequence comes from uncultured Sulfitobacter sp., assembly GCA_937923365.1. GTDB lineage: Bacteria > Pseudomonadota > Alphaproteobacteria > Rhodobacterales > Rhodobacteraceae > Sulfitobacter. The sequence goes on along the minus strand of CALAIJ010000160.1, from coordinate 7,375 downwards.
CCCGTTTGTGAACGGGCGTTTGCAGCTGGTTCAGGACGGGTTGGATACCACCATCGTTCTGGCCGATGACGTGGGCGGCAGCCGCTCGGTCATCCGTCTGCTGAACGTGGATGCGACCACGCTGACCCCTGCCAACTTTGGCGGTGTCACGCTGGAGCGGAACCTTGACGGGATCAGCGGCGACGCGGACCCCAATGCGATCTCGGGTGGTCCTTTGGGCGATCTGGTCTTTGGCAATGGCGGCGCGGATACGCTGCTGGGTCTTGGCGGCAACGACAGCCTTGCGGGCGGCGCGGACGGCGACGTGATCTCTGGCGGGTTCGGCAATGATGCCATCGCAGGCGAGGCGGGCAACGACGATTTGTCCGGTGGCGCGGGCGATGACACCCTGTCAGGCGGCGCTGGCAACGACACCCTGCGCGGCAGCGATGAGGATGCAGAGTTCGCGGGCAACGACGTCTTTGACGGCGGCACAGGCGATGACGTTATCCTTGGCGGTGCGCAGAACGACTTCTACCTTTATGGCGCCAATGACGGCCATGACACCGTCACCGATCTGGGTGGCGATGACGTGCTTGAATTCGACGCCACCGTGCTGGCGGCGGATGTGACCGTAGCGCAGATCGGCGACGATCTGGAACTGCGCGTCGCAACGGGCACCACCCGTGTGCTTCTGGTCGGTGCGGCGGGCGACCCTGTCGGGACCGATATCGAACAGGTCACCTTTGACGATGGCACCATCTGGACCCGCGCCGATCTGCTGGCCCGCGCCATGCAGGCCTCGCCGGGCGACGACACGCTCGAGGTTCTTGCAGGCACCACGCTTGACGGGCTTGCCGGCAACGACGATCTGACAGGCTCTGCCAGTGACGATCTGCTGACCGGTGGCACCGGCGACGACACCCTGCGCGGTGGCGAAGGCAATGACACCTACTTCTTTGCCGCAGGCAGCGGGCAGGACGTGATCGACGACGACGCAGGTGTGAACATCATTCTGTTTGATGCAGGCATCACCCCTGCCGACGTCAGCCTTGTGCCCGGACAGCCCACACTTGTCCTGCAGGTCAACGGCACAGGCGACCGCGTCGACACAGGCCAGGCGCCCGATGCGAGCATGACCATAGGCGAAGTCCGTTTTGACGACGGCACCATCTGGAACACCGCGGAACTGGTCACAATGGCGCTGGCCGCCACGACAGGCGACGACGTGATCTATGGCAGCGACAGCGCGCAAATCCTTGACGGGCATACCGGCGACGACCGTCTGATCGCCAAGGACGGCGACGATGATCTGACAGGTGGCGCAGGCGTAGACCTTCTGGAAGGCGGGCTGGGCAATGACACCTACCGCTTTGGCCTTGGCGATGACCAGGACCGGATCGACGATGCCGGTGGCGCGGCGGACGTGCTGATCCTTGGGCCGGAGATCACCGCGGCGGACCTGCGCGTGGCGCAATCCAGCGACGGCTCTGCGATGATCCTTGCGATCGGCACAGACGGCGACCGCGTGCGTATCGACAACGCGCTTGGCCAGGGCCAGATCGAGACGATCCGCTTTGACGATGGCACCGAATGGGGCATCACGGACCTCTTGGCCAACGTGCCCACGGCGCTGGATGACTACATCTTTGGCGACGAGACGGACAACGACCTTGCCGGCGGCTTTGGCGATGACCGCGTCAGCCTTGGCGAAGGCAACGACACCTACCGCTTTGCCGCCGGAGACGGCAGCGACATCCTGCGCGATGCGGCGTCCTCTGATATGGATGTGCTGATTATCTCGGGCTATGCGCCGGGTGATTTGCAGTTCAACCGTCTGGGGACCACAGGCACCGACCTCAAGATCCGTTTCACCGGCAGTGATGACCAGATCATCATCGCGGACGGTCTGGCCACCAATGGCCGCGGGATCGAACGGATTGTGCTGTCGGATGATGGCACCGAATACACCATCGCCGAATTGACCGCGTTCCTGACGGATGCGCAGGCCTCTGACCGCGATGATGTGATCTTTGGCACCGACGGAGACGATGATCTGTCCGGTGGTCTGGGCGACGATCTGGTGGTTGGCCTGAAGGGCAACGACATCTTCCGCTACGCCGCAGGGGACGGCGATGACCGCATCGACGCCTTTGGGCGCGGCAACAACGAACTGGTGCTGAGCGATTACAACACAAGCGATCTGGTCTCTGCCGTGCGCGGCGGGCCTGATAGCGACGATCTGGTGCTGACCTTTGCCGCACCGGGCGACCGCATCATCCTGATTGATGCCCTCGCGGACCGTAATGCGAACTTCACCACGCTGTCGGTCCGCTTTGCGGACGGCACCGTCTGGACCCGCGACGAGATGCGCGCACAGGCCATGATCGACATCATGACCGACGCAGGTGATCTGGCGAACGGCTTTGGCGGTGACGACCTGATCGACTTTGGTCTGGGCGATGATCGCGCGGACGGGCAGGGCGGTGCGGATACCTATCTTTATGCCCAGGGCGATGGCCATGACCGCGTGTCCGATACGGGCACCAGCACGGGCGACACGGACGTGGTCCAGATCAGCGACTTTGACGTGGCCAACGCCACGGTTGAGCGGTTGTTCCAGGGCAGCTCCTCTGTGGTGATCCGCTTTGAGGGTAACGCAGACGACAGCCTGACCATTGTGAACGCCCTCTCGGACGATGCCACATCGATCGAGCAATACATGTTCGACGATGGCACCATCTGGACGCAGACAACCCTGCTGGAGCTGCTGGACAACAACGCGCCAGTGGCCAACGACGATGGCTTCTTCTCTGTCACAACGGGCGAAGAGCTGATCCTGCAACTGCCCAGCCTGCTGCTGAACGACTTTGACGCGGACGAAGACGCGATCCGTCTGGTCTCCGTTGACGGCACGCCCGACGGCACCGCAACCATCGACGGTGACGGCAACGTGCGCTTTACGGCCACGGCGGGCTTTATCGGATCAACCACCATCCGTTACGTGATCACCGATGACCGCAATGCCTTTGACGAGGCGGTGATTTCGGTCAACGTGCGCCCCGTCGCCGAAGCGCGTGACGACACTGGGTTCTTCGTGGACGAAGATACCTTCCTGTCCTTGCGGGTCGAGCGTTTGCTGTCCAACGATGTGGATGGCGACCGGATGATCGTGGGCTCTGTCTTTGACGCGGTGAACGGCTCTGTTTCGCTGTCCTCCAGCGGTGACATCAGCTTTACCCCCGATGAGAACTTCAACGGGCAGGCACAGTTCACCTATGCCGCCAACACGCCGGAAGGTGGCCGCGACGAAGCAACGGTCTTTATCACCGTCAACCCCGTGAACGATGCGCCCGATGCGCGCAACAATTCGGGCTACACAGGGTTCGAGGACACGCCCTTTGTCATCAGCGCCGCGTCCCTGCTGGGCAATGACACGGATGCGGATGGCGATTTGCTGACGCTTTCGGCGGTGGTCAACTCTGCCGATCTGACCGTGACGATCAACGACGATGGCAACATCCTTGTCACACCGGGCGAGGACTTCTTTGGCAGCGCCAGCTTTGACTATGTCATCACCGATCCTGACGGGGCGACCGACACAGCCACCGCCTTTGTCACCATCGACGCCGTGAATGACGGCACCGATGCGCGCAATGACCGGATCGAACTGACGGACCTGGGTGGGCCGATCCGCGAGGACAACCCGATTGTCATCGGCCTTGATCGCCTGATTGCCAACGACTCCAATATCCTGGGCGAACTGCAATTGTCCCGCGTCTTTGACAGCCAGGGCGGCCGTGCCCGCTTGCTGGAGAACCAGACAGTCCTGTTCACGCCCAAAGCCGACTTCAACGGCGAAGCGTCCTTCAAGTACACCATTGATGATGGTCAGGGCGGGCTTGATACGGCGACGGTTACGATTGTCTACCAAGCCGTCAATGATAACCCCATCGCGCGTGATGACCGTTACCGCGATGAGCAGCTGTCGCACATCCTGCGCGGTTTCCAGGACACGGTGCTGGAAATCCCCGTGCTGGAACTGCTGAAGAACGACGAGGATGTCGAAGGCTTCTCTGTCACGTTCGAGAACGCCACGGGTGCGGTGAACGGCGATCTGGAAGTGATCGACGGCATCATCTACTTCACCCCTGACGAAGGCCATCAGGGCGAGGCGACGTTCGGCTATTCCGTCACCGACCCTGAAGGTCTTGTGGACGGCGGCTTTGTCACGCTGTTCTTCGAGGCGACCTCGGATGCGGCACCTGTGGCCGTCACGGACCAGATACTGGTGCCCGAAGACATCCCGACCACCATCCGTCTTGAGACATTGCTGGGCAATGACACCGACGTGGACGGCGAAGACACCATGCAGATCGTCGGCTGGCGCTACACCGACCCTCTGGCCGACTTCTTCAAGTTTGGCGCCGATGCGGCGCAACCGATCAATGGTGTTATCGAACTGGATGCGGACAACAACTTCCTGTTCACACCCAATATCGACGCGGAACGCTCTGGCGGCTTTGTCTACCTGTTGCAGGACGACACGGGCAAAACGTCCGAAGGCTATGTCGATATCCAGATCGTGCCCTCCAACGATGATCCGACCGTGGTCGATGACCCCGGCTTTGTGACACCGTTCGACGTGCCACTGGTGATCCGTGTGGCCGACATGATGTTCAACGACTTTGACATCGAACAGGCGGACATTGACGGCGACGGCGTTGTGGATGTGGATCTTGACGATCCGGATCGTCCACGCCCCGATTTTGTCGGCATCGACGGTGTCTATAACCCCATCGCATTGGCACAAGGCCAGCGCGAAGATCTGGGCACCTTCGAGGTTGTCACCTTCCGTGGCGAAGATTTCCTCGTGGTGCGGTTTGAAGGGGGCTACACCGGCGACGTCGCCATTGAGTACCGTATCGCGGACGAATTCGGCCTCGAGGACACCGGTTTCACCTTTGCAACGGTCGCCGACTACTACGGTCAGGAACTCGCAGGCTCGCCTCAGGTGGACTACATCGAAGGCAATGAACTGGACGAGATCATCCACGGCTACCGTCGCGATGACTGGATTGTGGCCCTTGGCGGCGACGATACGATCCTCAGCGGCGAAGGCGCGGACTTTATCGAAGCAGGCGACGGCAACGACCTGATCAATGCAGGCGACGATGCGGATGATATTCGCGGCGGCGCGGGCTTTGACATCGTGCAGTTTGCTGGCTCCAACACGGGCGTGCGGGCTGATCTGTCCACGCTGATCGGGCAGGGCGGCTATGCTGCGGGCGACCAGTACGTCAGCATCGAAGGCTTTGAAGGCACCGCCTTCAACGACACGCTGGGCGGCGGCGATGCGCGCAACATCCTGCGCGGCATGGACGGCAACGATGAGCTGGTCGGCCGTGGTGGCGGCGACGACCTGTTCGGCGGGATCGGTGACGATACGCTGGAAGGTGGCACAGGTGCCGACAAGCTGGACGGTGGTGCAGGGTCGGACACGGCATCCTATGAAAACGCAACCGAAGCTGTGCAGATTGCGCTGTCTTCCGGTGTTGCATCAGGGGGCGAGGCCACTGGCGACCAGCTGACCAGCATCGAGAACCTGACGGGCACAGACTTCAACGATGACCTCTCGGGGGATGTGAACGACAACACCCTGCGCGGCGGGCGTGGCGAAGATGCGATCAGCGGCGGCGATGGCGACGACTTCCTTGAAGGCGGACGCGGCGCTGACACGCTGGACGGTGGCGACGGGATCGATACCGCAGATTATCTGCTGTCCCTCGAAGGCGTCGACATCAACCTCGATGCGGGCACCGCAAGCGGCGGCGACGCCGAAGGCGATGTGCTGACCGACATCGAGATCATCCAAGGCTCGTTCCACAACGACACGCTGACCGGTGACGCATCCGACAACACCTTCCGCGGGGGCCGTGGAAGCGATGTCATGGACGGCGGCGCAGGCTTTGACACCGCTGACTTCGTCAATGCAGACGAAGCCGTCACGGTCAATCTGTTCCTCGGCACAGGCGACGCGGGCGAAGCGTTTGGCGATGTCCTCACCTCGATCGAGCAACTGATCGGCTCCATCCACGCGGATACCTTTATCGGCAGCACTGCGGACGAAGTCTTTGACGGGCGCTTTGGCGATGACACGCTGATGGGCGGGCTTGGCTTTGACAAGTACCTCTTTGGCTTCGACAGCGCCGAGGACACGATCACCGAATTGGGTATTGCCACGGATACCGACCAGATCATTCTGGGGACAGGCATCGGCATCAAGGACGTGTCCCTGCTGCGCTTTGGTGATGATCTGTTTGTCGAGCTTGAGCGTGACGACGGCTTCCTGATTGATACGCTGACCGTGACAAACCACTTTGTCAGCACCGATCTGGGCATCGAGGAAATCGTGTTCGAAGACGGCACCATCTGGGACCGTGGCTTTATCCTTGCCAACCTGCGTGACGGGCGTTTCAACGCGCAAAACGACATCTTCCGCTTTGGTGTGGAGGACGAGATTGCGCTGATCGATCCTGCCGATCTGGTGGAAAACGACGCCGAAGAAGACACCGACCTGCTTGAGCTGGTCTCCGTACAGGGGGCCCGCGACGGGACTGTCTGGATCAACGACGATGGCATGATCGAATTCCTTGGCGCGCAGGACTACAATGGCGATGCGTTCTTTACCTACACTGTGAGTGACCCGCTGGGCCGCGAATCCACAGGCCGGGTCGAAGTCAACCTGTCGCCCGTCAATGACGCGCCCGTGGCCAATGACGATCCGCTGCAATACGGCATCGAAGACGTGCCGCTGCGCATCCGCATCGAGAACCTGCTGGCCAACGACTATGACGTGGACGGCGACGCGGAACAGGAAGGCCTGCGCATTGTCAGTGCCAGCCCGCTGACCAACATCGACGGCGAGGACCTGCGCCCCTACGAGGACAAGAGGAACTACGAAGGCCCCGCCACCGACGTCACATGGAAGCTGGACGGCGACTATATCGAATTCAAGGGACGTCCCGACCACTTCGGCTTTGCAGGCTTCCGCTACGTGTTGGAAGACAACGGCGGGCTGCAATCCACAGCGGACGTGGAAATCTATCTGGCCCCCGCCAACGACGCCCCCCGCATCCGCGACAGTCGTGTCTGGGCCGAGCTGGACAACGTCACAGAGTTCACCGTCGATGAGTTGATGGCCAAGGTCTATGACATCGAAGGCGACAGCTTTGAGTTTGTCGGGCTGCACATCGGTGCCGATGGCAACGCCAGCTTCAACGGCTCCGAGGTCTTTGATCCCGATACCGGCATCATCAGCTACACGCCTGCCGTTCTGGGCAATGCGCATATCTCGTTCGATGTGATCGACGCGCTTGGCGCGGAAGCGACGCTT